>JBBQGO010000329.1:0-3605 GCA_038323125.1 Pyrinomonadales bacterium | reverse complement strand
GGTCGCTCGTACGTACCAGCGGATGCGAGCCGTTGCCGTTGCCGGCGGCGGGTTGAGGTTCGATCGTCAGCGGATTGGTTCCCTTGTTTTCGGTCATTGTTTGGAGTGTGCTTTTAAATGTGTTTCGATGCGGCAGGCAAGGCACGCTTTGTCTTGCGTTTCACAGTATTTCAAGCATATTCTTTACGCCCTGATGCCGAAAATAGTTCCTCGCCCGCCGTGTGTCCTTTTCGATCTGTTCCTTTAACTCGTCTATACCGTTGAACTTACGTTCGTCGCGAATACGATGCAAGAACCGCACACGAAGCACATCGCCGTACAGGTCGCCGTCATAATCAAATACGTAGGTCTCGATCGAAGGCTCGGAATCGTTTTCAAACGTCGGCCGGACGCCGATGTTTGTAATGCTTCTGCGCCATATCCCGTCGATCAGTGTTGCCGTAGCGTAGACGCCGTAACGCGGGATAACGCGGTTATGAGGCTTTA
The DNA here is from genome assembly GCA_038323125.1 of Pyrinomonadales bacterium. GTDB lineage: Bacteria > Acidobacteriota > Blastocatellia > Pyrinomonadales > Pyrinomonadaceae > OLB17. The sequence continues at coordinate 3,119 of JBBQGO010000329.1, read as the reverse complement.
AGTTTGCCGTCGGAAAGCCGATCGTATGCCCACGCCGGTTTCCGCGAATGACAACGCCCTCGACGCCATAGGGCCGCCCGAGCATTCGGCGTGCAAGATTGACACGCCCTTCGGCAAGCAGCTCACGAATACGCGACGAACTGATCCGCATACCCCGCAGCTGTACCTCAGGCACCTCATCGGCGACAAAACCAAGCTTCTGGCTCATCTCGCGGAGCAGCGTGATATTGCCACCGCGGTCTTTGCCAAATTCAAAGCCCTTGCCAAGATACACTTCCCTGGCATGCAGGCGGTCGTGAATAATATCGGACAGAAAGTCCTCGGCGGGTTGGGCAGCAAAGGCACGTGAGAAAGGTACGACGATGGCCTGGTCGATACCAAGGACCTCGAGAGTTGCGAGCCTTTGATCAAGGGTCTGTAGCAGCGGAGGTGCGGATTCGGGGTACAATACTGCACGCGGATGAGGATCGAACGTGATCGCTGTGGCTTGTGCATCGGTCGCCCGCGCCCGCTCAACCACAGTCTGCATGATCCGCTGATGCCCCAGATGAAGGCCGTCAAAAACGCCAAGTGTCAAAACCGTAGGTTTTAGAATATTGGCGTTCTCGGTGCCATGAAAGATCTTCATCACCATCGATGTTATTTTAGCCGTGCGCTTTAGGCAAACACGAGTCAGAGTGACGCCTTCAGGCGTTCCGACGGCGAACGAGCATTCATCGCTCCCGACAGGAAGAAGCGTCAAATGACGTCACTCTAACCGAAGAAGATTGTCTGCGTGTTTACGTGTCAGAACTCTATACGCGGGTGCGGCAGCCGATCTATAAGCTTGGCTGTGGTGGAGGGCGGGATAGTTCTTGGCCTTCATTTCGGCGTCGAGTTTTGCCCAAGCCTTATGGGACAGCTTACCAGCGGATTTTTTCTTTAACCTGCGCCCAAGTTCGAACCACGCCGCCGTAAAGCTCTCCGGTTCGGATCTGAACTCACCGCTGCTCGCGATGAACGCTTGTGAGAGGTCATCAGGTTTGCCGCCGCGACTCCGATATGGACGCAGGTTAAACCGCCCAACCTCGCCGCCGGGGCACAAAGGCTCCCAGACCGGCTCGTTCTCTTGCGACGCGCCAGGCGTTGCCCACTCTCGATCAAGCCATTTACGAGCAGACTCCAGGTCAGGCGCGGCATGCTCGCCGCCGCGCGTCGCCTGGTAAGTCCATTTGTACGCATCCTCGATCTGCACCGTCGGATCGGCTTTCCATTGAGGCAAGGCAAAATCGAGCAAGGCCCCCGGAAGGCACGAGATAACTAGTATGACGGACAAAGAACTCATGATCTTATCCTAACATCGTCATCGACGCAGTTAGGTACACCATTGGATCGTTCATTGATTTATCGACCTAATCCAAAGGTTCTTAAAACGCTCCCCGTAGGCTCGGGATCGTGGCGATCATCCAACACAAGTTAGGTCGTGGCGGAGCATCGTCACTCCGCAGATCGGAAAGTCGCCGGCGATGCCTCCGCCGCGTCCCGAAACGCAGGCACCAATAAAGACGTCGGCGTGTTTCCTATCAACACCAGTTAAGTATTCAGCGAATGATATAATATAGGGGTGAACATTAACGAGGTGAAACTCGACAAAACAGCTCTAGGCGTCTATGAATCTTTCGAGAAGGCCGATGAAGCCGACAGAGCATATTGGCGAAAGGCTTCGATCGACGAGCGCCTTCTTGCACTGGAGTTGATGCGGCAATCAGCTTATGGATACAGCGATCCGGCTACCCCAAGACTTCAAAGAGTTCTTGAGATTGTTAGAGGCGAATGAGGTTAAATATTTGCTCGTGGGAGGGTATGCCGTGGGTTTGCACGGATATCCACGGCCGACGGGCGAGATCGATTTTTGGATCTCTCGCGACGAAGCCAATGCAAAAAAAGTGTTTGATACCCTCGTGGAATTTGGCTTCAATTCCCCAGACCTTTCCGCTTCGCTTTTTACGCTCCAAAAGAGCATCGTTCGAATGGGAGTTGCACCGTTCAAACTTGAGGTTATCACCTACATCGATGGTGTGATCTTTGATGACTGTTATCCTACGCGCCTGGAAACCGAGATCGACGGCTGTCCGGTGAAAGTCATCAATTACAATGATCTCCTCATCAACAAAAAAGCGAGCGGCCGACCAAAAGACCTTAACGACCTAATTGAATTGGGAATGTCCCATGACATCTAACAATCGGCATTATGGACAGGTCGATAGCATTCGTCGAGAGTCGCAATAAGCGAATTGCAGATGTTTAAGCCTATACTGCAGAGCATTTTTGGCCGTGCTCCGTCCTACCACCCCAATACATAAGCAAACATCAACGGTGCGACGATCGAGGCGTCGGATTCGACGATGTATTTCGGCGTTGTCGCTTCTAGCTTGCCCCAAGTGATCTTTTCATTGGGTACGGCACCGGAATAGCTGCCGTAGCTTGTGGTTGAATCGGAGATCTGGCAGAAGTAGCCCCAGACCGGAACGTTCTCACGCTGTAGGTCCTGGTGGAGCATTGGCACGACGCATATCGGAAAGTCGCCGGCGATGCCGCCGCCGATCTGAAAGAACCCGACTGTCGAATCGTCCTTTGCGTTGTTCGTGTACCACTCTGCCAGCATCGTCATATATTCGATGCCTGTTCTCACTGTGTGAACATTTTCGATGTCACCGCTAATAACGTGGCCCGCGAACATGTTGCCCATCGTCGAGTCTTCCCAGCCGGGAACGACCATTGGCAGGTTCCGCTCCATCGCGGCGTACATCCACGAGTCTTTAACGTCGATCTGGTAATACTCGGCCAGTGAGCCGTTTCGCAGCACCTCGTACATAAATTCGTGCGGGAAGTAACGCTGCCCCTCAGCCTCGGCACGCGTCCAGACATCGACCATCGCTTTTTCCAGCCGCCGCATCGCTTCGTGCTCCGGGATGCAGGTGTCGGTCACGCGGTTCATATGGCGGTCAAGCAACTCCTGTTCGTCCTCCGGCGTCAGATCGCGGTAATTCGGCACGCGTTCGTAAAAATCGTGGGCGACCAGGTTGAACAGATCTTCCTCGAGATTAGCTCCGGTGCACGAAATGATCTGCACCTTGTCC
>JBBQGO010000328.1:0-3615 GCA_038323125.1 Pyrinomonadales bacterium | reverse complement strand
GCGTACCGTCGTTTGTCGATAGCGCCCTGGAGAAGAAGAAAGACCTGGTGCTTCGCCACGGACCGCTGCACGGCTCGCTTCTCGTCCAGGTGCTAAACACCGTTGCGGATTATCGTCGTGCGGTTTCGCGAAAGAACGGCTCAGTAAAGGCCGTCCTGAGAACCGAAAAAGGAACTTTTACGATCGGCCTTTTCCCCGAGGACGCTCCGCTCACGGTCGATAATTTTATTAAGCTCGCACGTGCCCGATACTTTAACGGGCTTGAGGTCCATCGCGTTGTGCCCAACTTTGTAATGCAGGACGGCGACCCCCGCGGCGACGGGAACGGCGGCCCGGGGTGGTCGATCCGCTGTGAGGTTAACCTGGTGCCCTACGAACGCGGCGCCGTAGGCATGGCCCTCTCAGGCAAGGATACCGGCGGATCGCAATGGTTCGTCACACACGCGCCTCAACCCCACCTCGACGGCGGGTACACAGTATTCGGCCGCGTGAACGAAACGGATATGAATGTCGTAGATAACATCGTGCGCGGCGATCGTATAATCAGCGTTCAGATCGTGGAAGCGCACTCACCACGGAGAGCACAGAGAACACAGAGGAGATAAATGCTGCTGGCTAATACCTTGATAGACGCGCGCTTTGGCCAGTAACCGCGTCGTCTCGGTGATTCCAGGGCCTGAGCGGTATCGAATATGACCGACCTTCAAACCAAAAAGCAGATCGAGATCGAGGAGGGCCTCGACAACCTCGCGCATTATCTTGATGGGCTGTTCCGCATTCCCGGTACCGGATGGCGTTTCGGCCTGGACTCGATCATCGGCCTGGTACCGAACATCGGCGACACGCTTACATCATTCGCATCGTTCTACATTCTCTTCTCAGGGGTGCGATATGGTGTTCCAAAGATTACGTTGCTTCGAATGGCGGTAAATATCGGTATCGACTACGTGGTCGGCTCGATACCTTTCCTCGGAGATGCGTTCGACTTTTTCTGGAAATCGAATAAGCAGAACATGGACCTCATCCGCACACGAGCGTCGGGACATGGAAAAGGCAAGACAAGCGATTACATATTCGTGTTTTGCCTGATAGGGATCCTTATCGCCCTCCTGGTGGGATCGATAATCGCGAGCGCTCTGATCCTGTATTGGATCTTTACCAGCAGGCCGTTGCTTTAGGGCTTGAGATACGAGGATTTTGATGGTAATCCTCTTGAGGAGCGTTTACATCTTCGCGCCGCGCCGCCAATGCTTCGAACGATCCGCCGGCACCTCATTATGGGGACTCGGGGATTTTCGTGATTATTTCGGTTCATTTTCTTCGCGACTCAGTTAATGCCAATCGCGAAGGGTCCGAAAGCGCACCACAGTAAAGCAACACGACGATCGGCATTATCGCTAGTCTTTTCACGCTCATAAAATACCTTAATATTGGGAAGCAAAACAACCGTTCTCAGCGCTTTGATAAAATGGCATTGGATCAGATATGAATATTAATTGAATAGACATTTATCTACTTCGAACGATCGACCACCAGCTTTCGGCGGGCCTGTACCACCAGTCCCGAAAGTTTTGACGTGACGTGGATGTTGCGTTCGGCGATGCCGCGGGTGTCGACGACCGGCACTTTAGGGGTGTATGTGACCACGTAGGAGGAATCGATCATGCGGGCGACGAGAGACGCCTGGTCGATCATTTCATCGACGCTGATCGGGAGTATGAATTCACCATTGGTGTTCTCGGCGAGCTTTTCGAGCTGCTGCTGGCTAACCTCCAGTTCGTCCTGTCGGGCCCTGATGGTCTTGAGCAGCGCTCTGTCCATATTGATCGTCGGTCCGATCTTGACGGCAGACGGGTCGCGGACGCCGTTTGGCAAGGTGGCGGCGATCTCGTCAGGCATCGCTTTGGGCGGCGGCGTGGTTGAGAGGCGCCTTGTGCGCGGCTCAATATCGGCGGATTCAATTGCGGTGTAGCTTAAAACGTGAACGCTGATGTCGGTTGCGAGCAATCGTTGAAACGCGTCGAACTTCTCGGACGATCGGCCGAGGCTGTCCGTGCCATCGGTTATCAGGACAAGGTGTTTGTTCTCGATCGGGCGGCTTTGGATATAGGCGGTTGCGGCCGCCAAAGCGTCAACAAACATTGACCGTCGTCCAAATTTCATTTGATTTAGCGAAGCCAGCAGCCGCTCTCTATCCGGCGTCCATTCGGACACCATCTCTGCTTTGTCGCTATACTGCATCAAGGCAACCGAATCGCCCGGGCGCAGCGACTCGATCAAACCGCGAGCGACCCGCCGGGTGTTATCGACCGATTTGATACTACGCATCTCACCGCCTGTATCCAAAACTATCAGGACATTCGCGGGCAAGCGCCGTACGCTCTCAGGCTGATGCAGGATATCGTTTTCGGTTATGACGAGGTCGTTGACGGTCACATCGTTAAAGAATTGGCCCTTTTCATCAAAGGCGAGCACGTTTAGCTTGATCTCCTCTGTCAGGACCCTTTCTGTGTCTTCATCGGGTGGGGTAGGCCTCGGCGTCGGAGCAACACGCCCGCTCTGTGCAACCCCCAGGGCGGGTACGGCCATGAAGACCGCAGTCACGAATACGTACCGGTAAATTACTGAAATGATCGATCGTTTCATTTAATTTAGGATGCCAGTGTCCTCGTTAACTTTGCCATCGGTCGCAAAGGCCCCTTATAGCCGTGGAAACTCATCGACAAAGTCCAGCAGATTGCCCACGTAGCCGGGGAATCGCGGACACTCGATCGAATGCGGTTCCAAAAGCTTGTCGGCGATCTGCGTGTCGTAGGTCTGCGAGATGAAAAAATACGGAACTCCGTCACTCGGCAGGCCTGTCAGTTTTGGCGAGATTCGCAGCGACAGGAACCTTTCGACGAGCTTTGGTGACGGCGTGAATTCAGACTTACGCCCGCTCATATCCATGGCTATCGTGTCGAACAACTCGGCTGTCGTCAACGGGGCGGGGTCCGCGATGGCTATCGTTTTTTTCACTGCGGCGGGGTCTCGTGAAAGGGCGGCAATGGCATCAACAACAAAATCGACCGGCACCAAGTTAAGGCGAACATCCATGTTCCCGACATTCACTACACGGAGCAACGCCGGGGCTTTTCTCAGGTAGTGGATCAGGTGGTAAATGCCGTCATATTTGATAGTCTCGCCCGTTGCTGAATCGCCGACAACTACCGAAGGGCGGTAAATAGTAACGGGCAGGTAGCTCTTAAGGCTCTCAACCTCAATCTCGGCCAGATACTTTGTTTCTTCGTAATAGTTCCGAAAACCGGCCTTGTGTTCGAGTTCCGTCTCGAGTATCTCGCCCACGCGTTTTCCCGCGACGTAACAAGTTGACACGTAATTGTAGCGTCTGAGATTTTTTAGCGAGCACACCAGATCGTTAACGTTCCTGGTGCCCTCGAGGTTTATCTTGAAGGCGGCGTCCTTCGACACGCTCAGGTCATATGCCGCCGCAAGGTGGAAAACGTCTGTAGTTTCGTACTGTATTGTTTCAAGGTCAGCGTCCGGGATGCCCAGCTTTGGCAGCGTGATATCACCCTCGACGATCACAAAACATTCAAGCGGCGTGTTGGTAAG
>JBBQGO010000327.1:0-3619 GCA_038323125.1 Pyrinomonadales bacterium | reverse complement strand
TCTCAATCTCGATAAATCGCCGCTCCTCGATAAGGTACTCAATGAGGTTACGCGAACCGAGTTCGTACGTTTGCAGGATAACTGCGAGATTCGCTGCAGCCTGATCGCGAACGCCGACACGAAAGATCTCCATCGCCCTCGCGGCACTCTCGTACCCGGCAAACGCGGCTGCCACCTCACGCCTGACGATAAGCTCGCCGAACTCTCGCCGGTTTCGTGCCGCCTCGCGGGTGGCGGACGCTGCCTCGATCTCACCCTGGTTACGATTTAGAACCGGCAACTCGATCGTCACGCCGAATGTGAAAAATTTGAATACGGCATCGATCGGCCGCAGCTCGCCGGTTTCGGTCAACCCGTTTAGCGGGAAACCCGATCTCATACGCTGGAAGCCTGTTTTAACGCTTGCGTCCAGCCTGCCGCCTGCCCGGGCTTGTTCGATCTGCGCCGTCGCAAGGTCCTCCATAGCACGCAGGCCGGCGAGGTCGGGGCGTGTGCTGATCGCGTCCTCGACCGTATCTGCAAGTACGGGGAGCGATGCGATCAGATCGTCAAAGTCGCCCTTCAGCGTCATCGGCTCCTCCGGCCTCATCCCGAGCAGATTACGAAGCTCGAGAAATGCTATTTCGGTTTTGCCAACCGCCGTTTCACGCATCGACCTAAGCCGATTGACCTCGACCAGCGTCATACTCTCTTCGAGCGGGGCCGTCTTTCCCTCGGTTACACGGGCCTGGATCAGCCGGAATTGCTCCAGAGCGGCCGCCACAGCAGCCTCGGTAAACCTGAGCTTGAATGTCTCGGCGAGGGCCTCGCCAAACTTGATCCGCACCTCAGCCGCCAGCGATCGCTCATGTTCCTCGACGGCCTTTTGGCGGACCGCAGCCTCTCGTTCTGCAACGCGGATGCGCGAGCCCCGCCGTCCGCCGAGCTCGAGCGGCAGCATCGCCTCGGCCATCTGGCTGTTGTCCATCCCCCCGATCATTTTTGTCCCTCCGATCTCAATACTCGGGTTTGCACGCAGCCGGGCTTGTTTGATCAAAGCATTTGCAGCGTCCGCCTCGCGGCGGAGGGCTTCGAGTTCGCCATTATTGCTGAGTGCGATCCTGACGGCGTCATCTGCCGTCATTCCGTTTGATTGGTCGATGAACCGCTGGATGGTCAACGTGACGGCCGGCGATGGTGTCACGGCCTGTCCAAGAACGGAGAAATATCCCAGTGGCAACATTAAGGCACACAAGGCGAGGGAAGATGCCGATCGTAAGTTCAGCGCCATTACTATTATTGAACTATCAACTTACCCCGCATCATATTCATTCCGCACGTGAAGCCAAATTCGCCGGCCTTCCTGGGAGTAAAGCTGACAACGACGGGCCGATTCAATGGCAGGTTCTTGTTGATACCGTAATTGACAATGACGACCTCTTTTGCACAGGTCGCATCCGTGGTTCTCAAGAATGTGATCCGTGCAGGAATGCCGCGACGCAGCCGCAGACTTGCAGGCTCATAACCATTTGCCGTGATCTGCACCCTGGCACTCTGCGTTCTCGGCTTTGCCATTTTGGTTTGGGCGTGCACTCCGGCGGTAAATATTAGAATCGCAATAACGATGATGGCCAAATTAAAACTCTTCATATTGTTTCCTGTTCTTTAGCAAGCTTTCTTTCATGGATCCAGTAAAAGATAACGGGCGTAACGATCAGCACATGGAGCAGGCTCGAGACCATGCCGCCCAGCACGGGAGTTGCAAGCGGTTTCATGATCTCGGATCCGGCGCTCGTGCTCCACATGATCGGCAGCAGGCCGGCGATGACGGTCGAGACGGTCATTACCTTTGGCCGTAGACGCAGCAGGGCACCCTCCATAACGGCATCGAACAGATCCTTCTTCGTCAAGTGCCCCAACTCTTTCCGTTTATTATCTACCGCTTCGTTGAGATATATGACCATCACAACGCCCGTCTGAACGGCGGTCCCGAATAAAGCGATAAAGCCGACCCAGACCGCCACTGAGAAGTTAAATCCGGTGGCCCAGAGCAGATAAACTCCGCCCGTCAGGGCAAACGGCACCGCCATTAACACGTGAGCCGCCTCAAGCGCTGAGTGATACGTGAAGTAGAGCAGCCCAAAAATGACGATGATAACGATCGGCACCACAAGCATCATCCGGCGACCCGCTCGCTGCTGATTTTCGTACTGGCCGCTCCACGCGATGTAGTAACCCTCGGGCAATTTAACTTTTTCTGCTATGGCCGTTTTAGCTTCGTCGACAAAGCTGCCAACGTCCCGGCCGCGAACATTTAACAGGACCGTACCACGAAGCAGTCCGTTCTCGCTGGAGATCATAGACGGTCCCGTGACGGTGCGAACGTCGGCGACCTGCGAAAGTGTGACGTTGGCGCCGGTTGGGGTTATGACCGGAATTTGGCTTATGGACTCCGCATTATTACGAAACTCGGAACCATAACGCACGCGTACCGGAAAGCGGCGACGCCCCTCGATGGTGACCGTCAGGTTAGTTTCGCCTATGCCTTGTTCAACCACGTCTTGTATGGTCCCGACGTCGATCCCGTAGCGTGCAGCCGCCTGCCGGTCTATCTCAATATCAATATAAGGCGCCCCGCCGATCTGTTCGGGATAAACATCAGCACCGCCGGGTATCGTCCGCACTGCGTCAGCGATCGAACGCGAAACATCCTCAAGCGTCTTCAAATCGTTGCCAAAAACCTTAATTCCGACCTGTGACCGGATGCCGGTCGAAAGCATCTCGATGCGGTTAATGATCGGCTGTGTCCAGATGTTTGAGACTCCGGGCATTCTCAGTGCCTGGTCCATCTCGGCCACGAGCGACTCACGTGTCATCCCGGGACGCCAATGCTCGGGGTCCTTGAGGTGGATGATCGTTTCGTTCATATTGGTCGGCGACGGGTCGGTCGACGTTTCGGCACGCCCTGCTTTTCCGACCGCCCACTCTACCTCGGGAAATGATTTTAATATTTGGTCCTGTTTGCTCATCACCTTGAGAGCTTCGTCGATCGAGATCGCAGGGTCGGTTACGGGCATGTACATCAGGTCGCCCTCGTTGAGCGGCGGCATGAATTCGTTGCCAATGCGGGTAGCAAGGAACACTGCACCGAGGAACAGCACCAACGCTATCGAAACCGTGATCACCCGGTTGTTGAGGGCGAGTGCGAGTACAGGTTTGTAGATAGATCCGAGAAACCGCATTACCGGATTGGACTGTTCGGAATGGAACTTGCCGCCCAACAGAAAGGTACAGAGCACCGGTACGAGCGACACAGCGATGATCGTCGCTCCGACCATCGAGAACGTCTTGGTGAAGGCGAGCGGATGGAACAACTTGCCCTCCTGACCCTCTAGTGCAAAGACCGGTATAAAGGCCAGGATGATGATCGTCATTGAAAAGAACACTGGCCTGCCGACCACCTTTGTCGACTCCAACACGTTCTCCCAAACGGCTCTGCGGTCCGCCGGGTCGACGTTATTCTTCTCCATAAACCGGAACGCGTTCTCGGTAACCACAATTCCTGCATCCACCAATACGCCGATAGCGATGGCGATCCCCGACAGAGACATCAGGTTTGAGCTGATGCCCATGAAATGCA
>JBBQGO010000326.1:0-3622 GCA_038323125.1 Pyrinomonadales bacterium | reverse complement strand
CCCTCTATATCGAGGGCTCGGATACGCTCGAGCTCGATATTTATGTGTTCCGCCGCTTTCTGCCGGCCGCTGGTCTGGACATTGTCACGCCCAAGATAGAAAAGAGCATCTCGATAAAGGCTCTTCGCCTCGGCATAGTTGCCGTTAAAAACCGCCTTTTCAGCCGACTCGACCCAGTGCGATACCTTGATCGATACGACCAACTCGACCAGGTGTTCCCTTGACTGGATCAGGCTCGGTTCGGCAGGATATGAACCGAGTGCCGAATCGATCACGCTCAGGGCATTCTGGGCTGATGCGACCTTTTCATCTGTATTAGCACCGCTCCTTGCCTCGTCGGCCAGTGTTCTAGCCTCGATCTCTGCCCACTTCAATAGGTGATAACGATGATAGTGTCCAACATCCGAACGGCCCTTCAGCAGCGCTCCCAATCGCGGCGAACCCGAGCCAACTGTACGCAGTTCGGTCTCGTTACGTTCGAGATATCCTCTGCAGAGTTCAAAGACCTCGCGGTGCCCGGCCGACAATTTGCTCAAAACTTTTGCGGCATCCGATTTTTGTCGGATCTCGCGGAGGATAGCCGCATTCTTTTCGAGCGACAGCTTATGGCGGTTTCGCGGATCAGCCGGCGCGCGATTGATCGAAACGCGGTGTGCGATTCCGATTTGTGACACATACCTCTTGCGTACGCGCCGAAGGACGATCTCACGCAGTATCACCGCCCCGCAAAGAAGAATGCTCGCGCTTATTCCCGCCGATATCCAGGGCGACTCCTCGCCACCATTCTCCAAGATGCCCCAAACCAAAAAGAAAAACGCGGTCGATATGGCAACCGCGAGCACATAATAGTTTGACGCCGGAAGCCAAAATGGCCGGCGAGCCTGGTTCCTAACTGCCCGCATCTTTCAAACTGATCAAATAAAGGCGAACGAATTTCGCCCCGCAATTCGATAACCATTTATCTTGTGATTTTTGCCAACGCTTGTCAATCATAGTAGGAAAACGTGCCGACCCGAAGTTACCCACGATCGCATCAGCAGCTGCTTTTTTTTGATATAATTCGGTTGGTGAAACGAAAGAAAAAGGTAAAAGAAAAGGAACGGCCGGTTTTCGATTCGATCAGAAAGCCAACCGCGCCGCCCAGCCGAAGGTTCGGCGGCGACGCTCCCGAGGAAAAGGTCCGGCCTTCGCTTAGAAAGGTAAAACACAAGAAGAGTCTGGACACGGAGGCTTAATAGATGTCGCAGGTTAGAAACGAAAACCGGTCGGCCGACGTATGGGCGAGGCCGGAAATGAACGTAACATTCAGGGCAGAGATAATGCCGGGAGTGCCGCGAGAGGAACGGACCTACCGGATCGAAGAGGTCCTTTCCAATGGCCGCGTAACGCTTTACGGGTTTATGGGCGAGTTCCGCGAAACGGCCTTTGAGGCGATCAACTTCCTTCGCGAGAAAAAAAAGTAAATTTAGAATTCATAGATCTGTCCGACATTAAGTATGTGGACCTGGTCCATACCGGCGCTGATCAATTCGGCTATGACCCGTTCCCTGTACATCGGTTTGATATTGATAACGTAGACGGGAAAGTTTCGGCCGGTCAGCTTTTCCAATTCCGTTTTTAGCCGGTTGGGGGTCAAATGGTGCGAAACCAGAGCAAGATCTCCCATCTCGTTCGGAAAGGCACACTCAACCAGAACCGCTTTAATGTTCTCCACGTCATTTGCGGCCTGCCAGATCTCATCAGTTTCCGCCGTATCGCCAGTAACCACTATAGATGATTTTTTATCGGAAATGATATAACCGGTGGCCGACACCTTGTGGTTTACCTGAATGCTATGTATCGACAGGTGTTTTGCTTCGAATGTGGCGCCTCGATCGAATTCACAATATTTCACGACGGGACCGTGATCATTCGACAACTCTGAAAATCGGGGATAGATAGCCCAATTGAACAGGTGCGTTTCAAGGATATCGATCATTTCACGCGTGGCGTGAATCCGGATCGGCTCCTTCAGACTCGCAAAGAGATCGTCTATATAAAGCGGCAAGCCTGCGATGTGATCCAGGTGGGTATGGGTAAGCACTATGTCTCTGACCGCCTCACGCTGTTTATCGCTGCACGACAGCGCCAGACAGCCCGCATCGATCGCCACGGTGTCATCGATAATGATCGACTGCAGATGCTGGCGCGCGGACGCGCTGCCGTTCTCGTCGATCGTACTGGGAAGCATTTGGACCTTCATTGTTACACTAATGCACCTACTGTCCTATCTCGCACACGTTTGGGCGCGGCCTCCATCAATAGCGTATGTCGCCCCGGTTATCCACGACGCCTTGTCAGACGCCAAATAGCAGATCAAGTCAGCGACCTCCTCAGGTGTCCCAACCCTGCCGACGGGGTGTGTATCCTTCGAGTGCTCGAGAAACTCCTCGTATGCCGTTGCGTCCATACCGCCGCGCCTATGAATGTTCGTCACGACTACACCCGGGTTTACCGCGTTTACCCTAACTCCTGTGGCCGCAAGTTCTAGTGCGGAGCACCTCGTAAGCTGGTCGGTCGCAGCCTTCGACACGCAGTAAGCCAGTACATTAGGAAAGGCACGCGTGCCGGCTACACTAGAAACGTTAACGATGTTGCCCTTTGTCTCGATCAGATAAGGAATACACTTCTGTGTCAGGGCGAACACCGTTCTAAGATTAATATTTAATACTTTGTCCCAATCATCAAGTGTGGTTGTTTCGATCGTGCCGTTCTTGATCACGCCTGCCGAATTGACCAGCACGTCGATCTGCTTGTGGTTGTGGACCGTCTCTGTAACGATCCGATCGAGCTGCGACATCTCCGTCATGTCTGCCAAATGAGGCCAGATCGAACCTTTGGCGTTCTGCACGTTCTTATTCAGAGATGAAAGCTCTTTTTCGTTGCGGCCGACAGCAACGACCGTCGCCCCCTGATCGGCAAACATAGTTGCGGCAGCTCGGCCGATCCCGCTGCTTGCGCCCGTTACAACCACAACTTTTCCGTACATACCGTATTTTCGATCTGTGAGATTTTGGAGTTTAGGATAGCAATGAACCTGAAGCGTGGCAAACCGCATCTGTATCAAAATTGAACACAAAAAGGCGGCCACTTTTAAATGGCCGCCTGATGGTTGAGAACGGAGAGAGATATGTCAGGTCCGCAGCTAACGGACCGGCTCGATCACGACTCGTTAGGCTGTCGATTTGCCGCAAAGAGCAGATCGAACGCCGCCTTAGTTTCGTCGCTTTTACGCTGTTTGATCTCGGTCACCCAGTCGGTGACGGTCGAAACCATCTCGCGTGCAGAGGCCCGCTGAGTCGGTGCCTTCTTGACGCGGATCTTCGCGACACCAGCATCGGTCTTCTTAACGACCTTTATTTTAGTCTTATCTATCATTACTATTCCCCCCTTGCTCCCCGGTTGAACACCGGTTCTTTTGGCATTTTGCAAATTAAGTATCGAATTTTTGCGAATTGCAAACAGTAAGATTACGTACATTAGATGAAAGTTGTTCCTTATTTTTTCTTATCGTCTAAATAAAACGCGGGCTTTGCGTGCGATTATCCTCCATCTCCCTTACGTTTCCGCTGGTGGAATAGGT
>JBBQGO010000325.1:0-3626 GCA_038323125.1 Pyrinomonadales bacterium | reverse complement strand
ACTGGCATTCCGATCGCCGATCAGATCTTGGATCTCGAACGCGGTCGCTCGAATTTCGACGTTCCGCACAATTTTATTGGCGCGGTTACGTATGACATCCCTTCGTTCGGTACCAGCGGCTTTGCACGTGCATTGATAGGCGGATGGTCGATCGACTCGATCGTGCGCTATCGCAGTGGACTACCGTTTTCGGTCATCACACAAAGCTTTGATGTCTTCAACGTCGGCACCTCGCGACGCGTCGACAGGGTAGAAGGTCAGGACTTTTGGCTCGATGACGCCGCCGTGCCCGGGGGAAGGCGACTGAATCCGGCGGCATTTGCTCAGCCTGCGGCCGGACGTCAGGGAACTCTCGGTCGAAATGTACTTCGATCGTTTTCCGTAAGCCAAGTTGACCTCGCGTTGCGCCGCCAGTTCAAATTCTCGGAAAGATACGGGTTGCTCTTGCGAATCGAGGCTTTTAATGCCTTTAACAACCCCAATTTTAATACGCCTGCCGCGACATTTACGACGCCTGTCTTTTCGACATTTGGTGTGTCGTCGGCAATGCTGGGCCGCGGATTGAGCGGAAACACGTCATCGAGCCAAACGAGCCCAAGTCCGGGCTTCAATTCGCTGTATCAGATCGGAGGGCCGCGTTCGCTGCAGCTTTCAGCGAGGTTTTCATTCTAGGGAGGGACCATGGCAAAACGTTGTCAAATAACAGGAAAAAAGCCGATGTCGGGGAACAATGTTTCCCATGCGAATAACAAGACAAAGCGCCGCTTTCTGCCCAACTTACAAACGAAACGTTTTTGGTCTGAGGATGAAAAGCGTTGGATAAAGTTGACGGTGTCCGCTCGTGCGATCAAGACGGTTTCCAAGAAGGGGTTCGACGTTGTGCTCCGGGAGATGCGGGCCCGCGGGGAAAAGATCTAACAGGTTCAAGGTATGACTTCTGAGTTAACTCAACCACTAGGAAATGAAACGCGCTTTGAGAGATTTGCGTTTCTCGCATCCATATTTTGCGCAGTCGAATGCGCACTGAAACCGTTTGCTCTGTTGCTCCTGCCGTTAGCGGGCATCAAGCTCGCGAACGGAGGGGCGATCGAGTTCGCACTTCTCGGGTCGGTACTCCTTGCAGGCGGAGGCAGTATCGCCCTTCGCTGGTTCCGCGGACAAAGGAGTTACCGGCCCGTGATGCTTTTTTTATCAGGTTTTACTGTTTTGGCAGGATCGCATTTTTATCTGGGCGACGAATCCTGGACGGGCGTGGCGGGCTCAGTGATCGGAGCCTTTTTAATAGCGGGTTCGCTGCTGCTGAGCCGTCGCGTTGCCCATGAATGCTGCGAATACCACTCAACCCTCGACAACGGAAACGAAATTTAGGAGAGAACTAAAAAATACATGAAAACGATATTGTTAACGATAATGCTGACTTTGGCGTTCGCCTCGACGGCTTTCGCTCAGAGCAAAGACGACAAAGGAATGCCGCTTTTCTGGATCCGCGAGGATGGGAAATATGGCTATATAGACAAGTCCGGAAAGGTTGTGATCCCGCCGCAATATGAAAACACTATGGGATTCAATGAGGGGCTTGCCGCAACGAAAAAAGATGGAAAGTACGGTTACATCGACACGAAAGGAAAATGGGTGATCAAGCCACAGTTTGAATTCACCTACAAATTTTCGGACGGATTAGCGATGGTTCGCGTGGGCAAACAATATGCGTGGATCGACAAAACCGGTAAAACAGTTATCCAGCCAAGGGATTACCAAGAAGTTGCCCAAGGATTCAAAGAAGGAAGGCTAGCTGTGAAGATGAACGGCAAATGGGGTTACATCGACAAGACCGGCCGAACTGCGTCAGAGATCAAGTTCAAAAAAGCGGCCGCGTTCAACGGCGGCGTGGCACAGGTCGAAACCGAGGACGGAATGCATCACTGGATAACGACTGAAGGAAAAATTATTTGGAGCCAAAATCCGGCCGAGAAAAAGGCTGCCGGTTCTGCTGAACATAGTTCACATTAACGAGGCATCAATTCGTCTCAAATAGCGTCCACCGGTCCGAAACCTCGGACCGGTGGATGTTTTTTTGGGTTGGACGCGTACATTGCAGAGCCATCGAGCGTGAAACTTTGACATCCGCCACTGCGTATTTAACATCGAAGTTCGTGTACATATCTTTTCTGTGACTTGCGGTCCTGCATAGTTATCCAGCAAAATGATAGCGAAAGCCAGTAAATTAGGAGATTATTTGATGTTCAAAAGACAGACATTTGCATTTGTGATGGCCGTGAGCCTATTGCTTCCCGGGCTAGCAATTGGGCAGACCGGGACGGCAGCCGAGCGTTCGGCGGTGGATCGGATCCGCGATGAAGGGATGAATCGTTCGCAGGCAATGGCGACGATGAGTTATTTGAGTGACGTGATCGGGGCAAGGTTGACCAATTCGCCGGCTCAGCGTCGTGCCAACGCTTGGACGAAGGAACAGCTCGAAAAATGGGGAGCAAAGAACGGAGCCATCGACCCGTGGGGCGAGTTCGGTAAAGGATGGGAATTAAAGAATTTCTCTTCGTCCGTAATGGTCGGCGATGAGTTTGTTGCGTTCCGGGCATATCCGAAATCATAGTCGCCGTCGACCAACGGAGCCATCACAGGCGATGTCTACTTTATCGACGCGACCGATGAAGCAGGACTAGACAAATATAGGGGCAAGTTGAAAGGCGCGATAGTATTCACCGCACTGGAACGTGAGATCAGGCCTGGTTTTGCACCGGTCGCGACTCGGACCGGCGACGAAGAACTGGCAAAGCTTGATGCAGCCCGACCTGCCGACAATATTCAGCAGAATCGTGGCCGTCCGGCAACTGCAGCTGTCTCGGCCCAGCAGGCCGCTCAACAGTTCAATCAGCGTAAATACCGATTTTATTTTGAAGAAGGCGTTTCTGTCCTGGTCGAGCCAAGCAGCGGCACCGACTCGGGAACGATCAGGGTTATGGGCGCCGCGCCGGCACCAGCGGCTCCGTTGGCCACCGGAACGACAGGAGCCCCAACCTCTCCTCTTAGGGTTTACAGCAAAGGTGCGGCTCCGACGATCCCTCAGTTGGTTGCCGAGACCGAGCAGTATAACCGTGTCTATCGGCTGCTTAGACAAGGTGTCCCGGTAAAAATGACCGTAAACCTGCAGGCACAGTTCTACGAGGACGACCTGATCGGATACAACACGATCGCAGAGATACCCGGGACCGACCTTGCTCATGAGGTCGTGATGGTCGGCGGCCACCTCGATTCGTGGCACGCGGCTAACGGATCGACCGACAATGGTGCGGGCGTGACTGTTTCGATGGAGGCGATCCGTCTCATCCTTGCGTCGGGCCTTAAACCCCGCCGGACGATTCGTGTGGCTCTGTGGACGGGCGAAGAGCAGGGACTTCTCGGATCACGGGGTTATGTTGCAAAGAATTTCGCCACACTTGGCGATGGTTCAGATGCCGCAGCCTTTGGTGCGATGGCCGGTGGGCCGAGCAAGATCGTAAAGAAGCCGGCATACGACAATTTTGCGGCCTACTTCAATCTGGATAACGGAACGGGCCAAATCCGAGGCATCAATATGCAGGGCAATGAAACCCTTCGGCCGATGTTCC
>JBBQGO010000324.1:0-3659 GCA_038323125.1 Pyrinomonadales bacterium | reverse complement strand
ATGTGGATATAATAAGGCGGGCCGCGAGTTTTGGCAAGAGGGCCTTTGCCGCGTCGATCGCACCCTTGATATGCCGCTGATGCGTAAAGTGCCCGGCGACGTAGACACCGGGAACATTGGTCTCGAAAGTCTCGGGATCGTAAACCGGCATCTCGCCGCCCTTTCCTTGCTCGGTCTCGACGCCCAGGCTTTTGAGCATGGTCAGATCCGCGTCCGAGCCTATTAGAACAAAGACAACGTCGTTGGGCAGCACCTCGGTCTCACCCGCCTCGTTTTCCAAAATCACCTCGTCTTGGCGGATCTCGACGACCTTACCGAGAAAGAATAGTTTCTGGCAGTGCTTTTTCAGCTCATCCTCAAGCGGCTGTTTGACCCAGTACTTGATACAACCTTGCTTCGGATCGTCGTTTTCCCAATCGTTGCGAAAGACGGCGAGGGTCGTGTCCGCACCCTCCTCAGCCAAAAACAACGCCGCCTCGCCTGCCGAATTGCCTCCGCCAACTATCATCGCCCGCTTTTTGACCCACGGATATGTCTCGCGAAACGTATCGTGCACTTTAGGCAGATCTTCGCCGGGAACGTTCAGCTTACGGGGATAGTCCATCGCTCCGATGGCGAAGAGGATGTTTCTTGTTTGGTACTCAGATTTGTTTGTGGTGACGGTGAACGTCTCAGAGAGAACCACCCCGTCAGCCGCAGCGGCTGCCACCCCTCCTTTGAAAGGAGGGGAGCCGTTTTTGACGCTCACTACTGTTTCGTCTGTTTGGATATTGAGCTCGTGTTCGAGAACAAAGCGGACGTAGTACGAGAGCAGTTCTTCTCGTGTGGGCTTTTCTCTTGCTGGTTTTAGTTCGCCGTGAATTATCTCAAGCTCATTCGTAGTCGAAAAGACGGTCAGTCCAACGGGGTAGTTATAGACGGTATTCCCGATCAACCCTTTCTCAATAACCAGATAGTTAAGGCCGTGCTGTTGGGCTTCGTACGCCGCGGTGATGCCGGCTGGGCCGGCACCGATAATTAAGAGGTCAAACATATTTTGAATCGGTACACTGTCCGCATCGGTAAGGGGGGGGGGACGGACCGGAGTGTCCGCGGTCCGTTAGGTATCCAGCTTGTTCAATTCTTTTGTAAATTTCTCGATCTGCACCCTTGTAAGCTCTAATTGCCGTTTCGATTCAAGATACTTCTCCCACTCCGCCGTGTTCGTCATCGCCTTTAATACGTCTTCGTCGACGGCGTGCGACATCAGCACAAGCAGATCACTTAACGCCTCGTGGCCGTCGAGCAACGACTGAATGATAGTGTATGCAAGTTTCGCGTTTGCGAGATCGATGTCCAGGTTTTCCATGATAGAAGCTGAGTTTAACACAGAGAATAGAGGGCGGCAGGGCCTATACGCCTAAGGCTTATTTACCTCACGCGAATGCGTTCGGTTAAACGAAGGGAAGGTCCTTTACTATCACGGCTTGGTCGCCGCACAGAAGTTCTGTCCCCTCAGCAAGGTAGTCGTACCGAACGTACGCGAGAGCGATATTTCGATCGAGTTGCCGCGAGAATGCTGCAGACGTTATACGGCCCGCGTTCCTACCGTCAGGCGTGGTGATCTCCGCGCCAGGTACGATCTCAGTCGCTACAGCTCCCGGTTCTGACAGGGTCAAACCCGTCAACCGCTTTGCAACATGTCCGCGAAAGTGGATGCGGGCGATGATCTCCTGGCCGATGTAACATCCCTTGTTGTAAGAGATCAGGCCCTCGATACCAAGGTCGGGGACGATAGTGGTTTCGTCCATGTCTACGCCATATTTGGGAATACCGGTTTCGATGCGGAGAATTTCGTATATATCGTCTGTGATCCTCACTGCGGTGGGGCCGATGAGATCTGCCACGAACTCGTCAGCCGAATCGAGAGGAGCAAAAAACCCTTCGGTGCCTGATCCGGGGAACAGGAACCCAGTCGCGATCGCTCCCGGTTCTGACAAAGAAGCGCCGAACAGATCGAAGTAGCGGTACTGGTCAGACAGGTCTTCGACAAAGAAATCGCCCGCAAATGTAAATCTGAAAAGGTTCTGAAACAGCTTTTCGCGCGTAGCGGCTTCCGTTTCAAACAGATAACGGTCACCTTGCCGCTGCACGCGAACGACCGCAAGCAGACGCCCCTGTGCATTTGGAAACGCCGCGAGCATGGTGGCACCGTCTTCGAGCGTTTTCATGTCGTTGGTGATCAGGCCGTCCAAAAATTGAACAGCCTCCTTGCCCGAGACAGCGACCAGGCCGCGTGGCTGCTCAAACATGCCTGCGCCGCCCGAACGTATATGACTATAAATATCTTCCATGATCAGTGTCGCCGGACAAAGCAAATAGTGGCTGCATGTATCAGCCCGGCGATTTGTTACAATACCTTTACTTTATTACGTTAGATCGCTATTTACATAATGACTCAAATATCACCAGAGACGGTCCTAAATTCACTTCGCGCAATTATCGATCCTGACCTTCATAAGGACATCGTCAGCCTTGGGTTTATCCGTGATCTTGTTATAGATGGCGCCGCCGTTTCGTTTCGCATTGTGCTCACGACACCGGCGTGCCCTGTAAAGGAGCAGATGGAGGCGCAGGCGATCGAGATCGTTAGCTCTCTGCCCGGAGTCGCCGCGGTGGCCGTGACGATGGATGCCGAGGTGCCTCAGGGCCGCGGCATTGCTAATAATATCGCGATCGAAGGCGTCAGAAACATCATTGCCGTGTCGTCAGGAAAAGGCGGCGTTGGCAAATCGACGGTCGCCGTCAACCTAGCCGTTTCGCTCGCCAAGGATGGTGCAAAGGTCGGCATTATGGACGCCGATGTTTACGGCCCAAACATTCCGATGATGCTCGGGACCGGCTATGGTCAGCCTGAGATCGCCGAGGGTAAGCTGATCCCGATCGAGGCCCACGGAGTCAAAATGATCTCGATGGCCGTACTCGTGCCGCCTGATAAACCGATGATCCTTCGCGGCCCGATGCTTCACGGCGTGGTGCGTCAGTTTCTCACAGATGTTAATTGGGGCGAGCTCGATTATTTGATCGTCGATATGCCGCCGGGAACAGGCGACGTGCAGCTTAGCCTGGCGCAGTTGGTACCGGTCCAGGGAGCGGTCCTCGTTACAACTCCGCAGGAAGTCTCGCTCGCCGACGTCCGCCGGGCGATCGCTATGTTTGAGCAGGTCAAGATACCGGTGCTCGGCGTGATTGAAAATATGTCCTATTTCATCGCACCCGACACCGGCAACAAATACGAGATCTTTGGCAGCGGCGGCGGCCAAAAGCTGTGCGACGAGTTCGGACTCAACTTCCTTGGCCAGGTGCCAATGGGAATGGAAGTCCGCGAGGGCGGCGACAAAGGCATTCCGGTAGTTGTGTCTTTCCCCGATTCGACCCAAGCGCTTGCCTTTGACACGGTGGCTGAGGAAGTCGCCCGTCACATATCGATCGAGGCGATGAAACCCGAGCTTGTCATAACATCGCGTGCCCGGTAATGTCTCATCGTTAAACATTGCTTGTAAATTCGCTTAGGAATACGTAAAATTGATTTTAATGTAAGGATTCGCCTTCAGGTCCATCACATTTATTAGGAGACAAAAAAAGTTATGTCAGCAGTAGCAGCACCAACAGTCGAATTA
>JBBQGO010000323.1:0-3691 GCA_038323125.1 Pyrinomonadales bacterium | reverse complement strand
GTTACTCCGACGTTGAACTCGCGGCAATGGCGAAGAACCCAGTCGCTACCGCTCCCGGTTCTGACTTTGGCAGCGAGACCTACGATATTTATCTAAACAATGTCGCATATTGGCGAAACGTGCCCGAACGCGTCTGGAACTACTACATCGGCGGCTATCAGGTCATGAAAAAATGGCTCAGCTACCGCGAATTCGCATTACTCGGCAGACCGCTGAACCTCGACGAAATAACCGAGGTCACAAACATGACCCGCCGCATCGCCGCACTTATCCTGATGGAATCGGAACTGAACGAGAATTATCAGAAGGTAAAAGCAAACACTTACACAGCTAAATAACGGAGGGAAATTATGGTTGGTTTGATGCAGATAATGATCTACCTATTTTGTGTATATCTCATTTATAAAGGGGTGGAGATATTTCAGATCGCCTTCGTCAGCGTTGAAAACAGGACACGTCAAATCGGCATTTTCATCGGGGGAATCGCGATAATCGCCGCGATAGGTATCGCAGGGATTGCGTTGAAGATGGCCGATGATCTATCAGAAAAAATTGGCAATAATATGCCGAGGTACCCTTAAAGCTAACGTTTTTTCACCCGTCGCTCACGCGACGCGGATCTGATGAAGCCCACGACCGTGGGTTGAAACGCCACGGCTACATTCATTTGATCGCTACGCGATCCGACGGCGTTCGCTTGATCGAGTTTGATGGTGAAGCGAGTCTGTCGGATGTGATGGGGAATGCGGTGCCGGTAGTAGCCGAACGAATGAGGATCGCGACCCGAGAGAACCACCCCGTCAGCCCGTAAAAGGCACGCGCCTGCCACCCCTCCTTCGTAATGAGGGGAATTTTTTTGCCGGGAGCGGCAGGCCCCCTCGCCTGCAAAGCGTTCGTCTGGACGTTGACGGACGCGGTGATGATCCAAGCTTCGCAGGACGGACCATATCACGCCGGAGGAACCGGCGTTTGCAGCCGAGGGCGGCTGCGTTCCCGGCTTCAGGTTGCGCCGGAAGCCACATCCATTGCAGCCGAGGGCGGCTGCGTTCCCGGCTTCAGGTTGCGCCGGAAGCCCCGGCGTTTGCAGCCGAGGGCGGCTGCGTTCCCGGGGGCTAGTTGACGGCGTTTGAGACTACGTGGCGCTCGTCTAGTTCGACGATCAAGGTGCCGGTGGTTGGGTCGTCGGTGGCGAGGGAATCTAGGAACGATTCAAGGCTGCGTGGTTCGACAGGCGTTGTTGGCGCTCCGATGTTGTGGGTTAGGGCGAATTTTTTGCGGTTTTGTTTTCGCTCGTACATTATCTTGTCGGCGGCGACGATCATCTTGTCGAAGGTTTCGCCGTGGCCCGGGTAGCTAGACGCGCCGAGGCTGACGCCGACTGACGTTGTACGGCTGAGGCCGACGTCTAGTTTGAAGTCGCGCACAGCGGCCTCGATACGGTCGCAGAGATCGGTGACATCTTCGGGAGCGGTCTCGGGGATGAGGGCGACGAATTCGTCACCGCCATAGCGTGCTAGGAAGTCGTAATCGCGAAGCTGTTCGTTGATTACGCGGCTGATCTCCCGCAGCATTGCGTCACCCGCCTTATGGCCGTACGAATCGTTTACGGCCTTGAATCCATCGAGATCGAGCATTAGAAGCTGGAAGCTGTTTCCGGAGCGGCTCGCACGGGCGACCTCTTTATCAAACTGTATCTGCAAGCTGCGAGCATTTGGAAGACCGGTCATCGGGTCGGTCATCGCGTGCGTAGTCGCCTCGGTGTGCTTAAGCGATTTGCCGATGGCTTCGGCCGCGATACGCGAGATCGTTTCGAGAATGCGGATGTGCTCCTCAGCGTATTCGGCGAGATCCTTTGAGTAGATGGTGACGGCACCGACGAGTTCGTCGCCGTCTTCGGCGATCAGCGGCACGGACGCCATTGTGCGATATTGTCCCGTCAGATCGACCTGGGAATAGGCGAAATCGAGATCGGGATCGACGTTCTGAACCCTTTCGCGGGTCTTTAGCGCAAAGCCGGTCGCTCCCTGGCCGATCTTTATGCGGCGGTTGGCAAGCAGGTCATTGTTCTCGCCTTCGACATGCGCCGCGGTTGCGGATTGGCCGGATTCATTTAACAGATAGATGCCGCAGGTGGTAAAGGGCACGAGCTGCCTGATGTTCTTAGCGAAAAGATCAAGTGTTTCGCTTAGATCGGCGGCCGAGCTGAATTCGCGGGCCATTTCGTAGAGGCTGAACACCTCGCGATTTGCTCGCTTGATCTGCTCGACGTAGTTGCCGTTGCTGTTAGTCGTATTGAGGTGTTCGGAGTCGCCATAGGCAAGACCGGCGGCATCGATCTCGCCTTCCAGAGCGGAGAGATTGCGCATCAGCAGATTCACGATCGCCGGGTCAAAGCGTCTGCCGGCATCAGCCTGTACGATCTGACGCGCCTTTTCGCGAGTGTGCGCCGGACGATATGGCCGCGCGCCGCGCAGCGTGTCAAAGCCGTCGGCAACGGACAGTATCCGGGCAGTCAAAGGGATGTTGTCGCCGGCGAGACCATCGGGATAGCCCGTGCCGTTCCAGTGTTCGTGATGATGTCGAACGGTCGGGACGACGGGCGTTGTAAAGCCGACTTTGTCCAGGATCGACGCGCCGACCTTTGAGTGGATCTTTGTTTTCTCAAGCTCGGCAGGCGTGAGTTGGTCGGGCTTGTTAAGAATGTGGTCTGGTATCGCGAGTTTTCCGATGTCGTGAAGCAAAGCTCCCGTACGGAGAGCGTCAATGTCACCCTCACCGAGGCCGAGCAGACGACCGAGGCCGACGGCATATATTTGCACACGCCGGACATGACCCGCACCAACCTGATCGCGTGCATCGATGGCAGTTGCTAAGGCTTCGACGGTTGCGAGATGGAGACGGCTCGCCTCGGATATCTCAGCGGTTTTCTTGGCGAGACTGATTCTGTGCATTCGATATCCTGCAAGTGCGGCGACCACCACGGGCACGAGGACAAACGCGAACGCATAGCCAAAATTGTAAAAGGCCCATCCGACCAACGGAACGCCAATGACGGCGGTCGCGATGATCTTAGAGGAACGGGGCATGGAGTTGAGTCCTAACATGGCAATATTGGCGTGCGGCTAGCATAGCCGCGAAGGTCAAACGTGATGACCCTCGTAAATCCATATTCAAACGGCGTGCCACGACGACTGTGCGAAAAATACTGTTAAATCGGGGAGTTAGGTAAGATAAAAATCGGAATCGTCTTCAGTCTGACCGACGCTGCTGCACGATGACGGTCAGAATGACCGATGCCTCTTTGAAAAGCGGTGGTCAATAGCGGTCATCGTCGAGATCGTAACTGCCGAAATCGTCCGAGCCCGCGTAAGCGTCATCTTCGGACTCTTCTTTCAGATCGAGCTCGATCGGATCGAGACCGACGACGACGAGCCGCGAACCGCACTCGTCACACGCGACGCCATCGCCCTGCTCGGTCTCGGCGTCGACGTAAACTTCCTCGCTGCACTCAGGACAAATCGATGTTGGCATTAGTAAGCTCTCCGTAAGTGACGGCGTGTCGTGAAACGTTCTGGAAAAGAGAGACACGGCCAATAATCAATCTAACTTGAACGCGGGACTTTTGGCAAAGCCTCACATCGATTTCCTGATCCAAAAAAAACCTTGCATTTAACAATGTTAATCGTCTATT
>JBBQGO010000322.1:0-3694 GCA_038323125.1 Pyrinomonadales bacterium | reverse complement strand
TCAAGACGCGGCAGGGCGATATTTACGACCCGGCGGCGCTTGAGCGTGATCTCAGAGAGCTGCTGTCGCTAAATTTTTTCGATAAAACGGCGACACGTGTTCTGACCGAGGATGGCATTCGCGGCGGCGTCAATGTAATTTTCGAGGTCCGCGAATTGCCGATCATCCGCGATCTCCAATTCAAAGGCACTAAGGCCCTTGCGGAGTCTGATATCCTCAAGGAATTTCGCGAAAAACGTGTCGGAATCTCCAAAGAGTCAGTTTACGATCCGGTAAAAGCACGTGCGGCGACCCGCGTCCTGCGAGAGATGCTCGCATCGAAAGGTTTTCCAAACGCAAAAGTCGACGTGACCGAGGAAGAAGTTTCGGCGACCTCGATCGCGATCATCTTTAATATAGATCAGGGCAATCGTTCGCGTATCGTCGAGATCGATTTTGAGGGTAATCAGCATTTCTCGGACGGCGAGCTTCGCGCCGCTCTCGAATTGGTAAAAGAAACGGGCCTCGTTTCCCGCGTTAAGGGGCTGGACATCCTCGACCTCAGAAAGCTTCAGTACGACCTCGACCGTAATGTGCGCACCTACATGTGGTCGAAAGGCTATTTTCAGGCCCGCGTTGGCGAGCCCGAGGTTGTTGGGCTCGGTTACAAACGAACCGGGTTTCCGATCCTGAACAATTTCCCGATCCCGCTGCTCACATCAATGGACGACACTCTCAGGATCAGAGTTCCTGTGACCGAAGGCAGGGTCTACCGCGTCGGCGAGGTCAAGGTCGAAGGCAACTCTATCTTCTCCGAGCAGCAGATACTTTCATATATCGGTCTTAAAAAGGGTGAGATCGTCGATGGCAAACGCCTGCAAAATGCGATCTACGAGGATCTGAAAAAGGTTTATGGCGGTCAAGGATTCGTCCAATACACGGCTGAGCCCGATCCGCAATTCAAAGACAGTCCGACCAACCCGAATGAGGGAATCGTAGACATTACGGTCACGATCGATGAGGGCAGGCAGTTCACACTTCGCCGCCTTGAGTTTACAGGCAACACCTTCACGCGCGACAAGGTGATGCGTCGCGAGTTCCTCATCAATGAGGGCGACATCTACAATTCGAATTTCCTCGAGATATCGGTTGCCCGTCTTAATCAGTCGCAATATTTCGATCCGATCGACAAAGATCAGGATGTCGAGATCCGCACGGACGAAGAAAAGGGCGATGTCGATCTGATAGTCAAGGTTAAAGAGAAGGGCCGTCAACAGATATCCTTCAATGGCGGTTTGTCGGGTATCGGCGGTTCGTTCTTTGGATTGGAATATTCGACCAATAACCTTGCCGGAACCGGTGAGGTCCTATCCTTTAATGTCGGGGCGGGTAATCGTCAGCAGAGCCTGCAGTTTACCTATCAGCAGCCATATTTTCGTGACCGGCCGATCTCGGCGGGATTCTCGCTCTTTGCCAGCCGGTACCGATTTTTCGGCGAAGGCACTTTTTTGACTCAGAACCAGGACATTCTAAACGACCTATATAATCCGCTCGGCACGGTCACGACCGATGAGAGCAATCTCTTTACTCAAACGACCTACGGGGCAAGCGTCTTTGCGACCGCACCGCTCTCGGAGCTTTTCTTTAAGAAGCGGACATTTACACAGTTTTCGAGAGTAGGTTTAACCTATCAGTTTTCGGCCACCAGCATTGCCGACCCTGAGATCAACCAGTCGGCCGATCCTGCGGCAAGGATCCCGGTCATTTATCGTCAGCCGAATATTCTGACGAGTCGCGTAACCGGCACGTTCGTCTATGACACGCGTCGTCCGGCAGCCAACGGCATCGACACCAACGGCGGAAAGTCTTTGTCGGCGTCGATCGCCCTTGCGGGTCTCGGCGGAGATGTACGGACCTATCAGCCGAATATCACGTATTCGCAGTTCATTCCGATTCGTAACAAGACCTCTAAGAATCCGCACATACTGGCGTTTCGGCTTCAGGCAGGCACGATCGGCACGTTTGCTCTTACGGACAAGATCCGAAATGCAAATTCGATCTCGTTCGTCGGGGGTGTTCCGGCGTATGAGCGTTATTATCTGGGCAGTGAAAACGATATCCGAGGTTACACATCGCGCTCGATCGGGCCGGTGGCACCGTTCGATACATATGTTACCAGCAGAGGCGTGGTCGTTGCGACTAATGGGGCGGGCACGGCCGACACGAATACCGGCCTCAGCACGCGCGATGCGGCTGAGCTCGCAACCCTCGGTCAGGTCACCGGCATCGGAGGGGCAAACCCGGCCCTCTTCTCGCGAAACTTCCGCTTTATCGGCGGTGACACGCAGCTATTGGCTAATGTCGAATACCGGATGCCGATCTTCGGACCGGCGACGATGGCATTCTTTGGTGATATCGGTTCGGTTTTCAACCTTAGAAAAACGGGCAATCAGATCATTAACAGTGAATTTCTTCCCGATGACACATTTCTCGGCGGTGGCCGTTTGACCGCTCTGGGGCTGATCAACACCCCGGTGCTTGAGAGCAGCTTCGGTTCGGTACTTTACTATCGGGGCCGCGTGATGACCAAGACCGATTACATTAACGAGTTTTGCCGCGGTAACAGATTTGGCTGCCCGACGAGCCTCTCACCGCAGATACAGCAGTTTTTTCTCCGCGGGGAGGTCCAGCAGAATTCGCTGCTCGATGTGGATAATTCGAAATTTAACAAGCTCAAGGATTTCAAAGCCACCGTTGGCGTCGAGCTTCGTGTGCAGGTGCCGGTCGTCAACGTACCGTTTCGCCTGATCTATTACTATAATCCGAACGCGAAATTTGGCTTCACAGAGGAACTGCCGGGCATTTTCCTTCCAGGCAAGCGTAATGGATTTAGATTTACGGTCGGCCGCACGTTCTAATCTCGAAAATTGACATTGATTTGCCCTTTATTTAAGATTGCTATTCTTTTTTTGAAACGCAAAGCAACAGATTGCGTAAAAATGGTTTCAAAGCATTTACAAGATCGAACGGCGCCCTGGGCGTCGCTCACGTACAGTTAAGGAGTTCTAAAATAATGAAAAGAGTTACTACGTTTGCCGTCAGCATTGTTTTCGCGGCGATATTTGCAGTTGCAGCCTCCGGCCAGGTTCCGGCGATGACAAAGATCGGTTGGATCAATACCAGCGCCTTTGGCGGCGATGAAAAGGGGCTCAATGGCGTCACTAAATATGTAGGTGCGCTGAAGACGCTCGATACTGAGTTCAAGCCGCGTGTCACTGAACTCCAGACACTGGACACCAGGATAAAGGCCCTCGCCGAAGAACTACAAAAGATGCAGGCCAATACCGCCGTGCCTATCAATCAACAGACGGTACTCGCTAAGCAAGAAGAAGGGCAGCGTCTCCAGCGCGAGCTTGAGTTCAAGCAGAAGGATGCTGAGGCTGCTGTTCAGGCCCGCCGGAATACGCTCCTCGCGCCGATCATGAGCGATCTGGACAAGGCGATCCAGGAATTTGCCAAGCAGAAAGGCTATACGGTCGTCCTCGACATCGCAGCACTTGCAAATGCCAACGCCATCCTCGTTCTCGACCCGACTGCTGATATCACTAAGGAATTTATTGCATACTACAACACGCGTCCGGCAGCAACCGCTACGACCGCTACGCCTAAATAATTACCTGGCTGGCGTACTCTAAATCGAGGTCAGACGAGACTT
>JBBQGO010000321.1:0-3715 GCA_038323125.1 Pyrinomonadales bacterium | reverse complement strand
CGGCTCCGATCATCAGGCCATGGCCGAGTTTCGCAACAACCTGTGGCTCAATTACAAGAGATCCAAATCAAGGGTCACATCGGGCGGTAGTGTGATGATCGACGGCAAGCCGGCAAACGCCGTATTGCTGACCACACAGCGGGGTGTTGTGATAAAAATTTATTTCGATCCGGTCACGGGCCTGCCGGTACGGGAAGAGATACCGAACGGGGACGATGTCGTGGTTTTCGATCATAGCGACTATCGCGTCGTCAGCGGCGTCAAACAGCCGTTTGCGACCCGCATGACAACCGGTGGGAGGGGATACGAGATCCGCCTCGATGAGATAAACGTCAACCAAAGCATTGCACGCAGAGAGTTTGATTTTCCGGAACTGTCCAGTGCCGCCCTGCCCGACATCCCTGCCCTGCTCCGGGACCTGCAAGCAAACGAAGACAAGGTCGAAGGGATCCTCGACTCATACTCATTCACGCAAAAGATCATCAAACGGGAGCTCGGCAAGGACGGTATTCTCCGCGAAACGGAATCAGAGACATTTCAGCTTTCGTTCTACAAGGGCCGCCGTATAAGCCGTCTGATCGAAAAGAATGGCCGTCCGTTGAGCGAAAAGGACCAGGCCGACGCGGACCGTGCCGCGGCAAAACGTGTTGACGAATACGAAAAGCAGGATGCAAAGGAAGAAGAGCGGATCGGCAGTCAGAGCCGGACAGGCCAACCTTCGCGCGAGGGCGGGCGCATATCCATTGCCGAGGTCCTGCGTGCATCGAGTCTGATAAATCCGCGTCGCGAGAGCTTTCGAGGCCGCGATGTGATCGTTTTTGATTTTGAGCCGAACCCTGCCTTTGACATGAAGAACGCAAAGAGCATGATCAAGTTCTTTGGAAAAACCGCCGGGGTTATGTGGATCGACGAAAAGGACAAACAGGTTGCGAGGATCGAGGCCGTGCTATTCGAAAGCTTCAATGTCGGCGGCGGCGTGCTGGCAAAGCTTCAAAAAGGCGCATCGTTCACGCTCGAACAGGAACGTGTCGGCGACGAGATATGGCTTCCCTCGCAAGCTGACATCAACCTATCGGTTCGCGTCCTACTTGTTAAAGGGATCAACGTCAACCAGTTGGTCCGGTCGTATGGATATCGAAAATTTGAAACAGAGGTGCGGGATGCAGCGGTCGGCGAACCCTCGCTGCCCTAAGGCCTGAGGGGAATTGTCATTGTCTTGCCGTCACGCCTTACGCGGAGGCTGCGGCCGTTAAAGCTCTTGCCAAAATCGGTATTCCCCGTCAGAGTCTGATCGTTTATCGCCTCGATTATATCTCCGGCCTTAACACCGGAACGCGCTCCGAGGTTGTTTGGAGCGACGGATCTGACGGACCAGCCGGAAACCGAGTAACTGGCATCAATGCCGATAAATGACAATACGGCCCTGACGCTGATACGACCGTCGTCGCCCGTAGGCGCAGTATCTGTGGTGATGGTTCCATTCGGGTCGAGTCCGCGGGGATAAAGAATGCGGCCCTCGCGGCTGGCCTCGTCAAATGAACCACCGCCTGACCTGTCCGGCCTTTCAGTAGAGGACGAGGTCCGTCGCGAAACCGGACGCGGGGTCGTTCGGACAACTGCATTAAATGGCAGCGGAGACGAGGTTTCGACACCTACTGCTTCCGAAGTCGGTATTGTGGGGGCCGATGAAGGAGTTTCGACGACCGGGGTCGTTGAGGGAACAATCGGAACAGATAATTCAGCGGGACGAACCTCAGCCGCGGCCTGTAAACCCTCATCCCCCGGAAAATAAAATGTATTGAAAGCAAAATAGCCACCGACCAACAAGCTCAGACTGACCGGTGCCGCCCAAACTGCGCGCACAGGCAGCCATGAAGTTCGTCCGCCGGCCGACCGTCTGGCGGCGATGCCCGCTCTGACCTTGAAATCAAAGTCTCCGGGTGCTTCGACGCGATTTAACCCGCCAAGCATGACGCTTACCGGATCATTGTCTGACGGCCTTTCAGGCGTGGGTATCATTGGCTCTTCGTTTCCCATTTATAAATAATTCTGCAATTTCTCTTTCAACAAACCGCGTCCTCGGCTGATGCGCGATTTGGTCGTTCCCAACCCCAACTCCATTATCTCCGCGATCTCCTCATAGGTCTTACCCTCGATATCACGGAGCACAACAGGTACACGATATTTTTCGGGCAATGTTGCAATCGCTCGTGCGATCATTCCACTGCGTTCGTCCTCGACCAGCTCCTGATCCGCCAATATTCGTTTGTCCGGCGGCTGAAACTCTACATCCTGACTGTCCTCGCCCTGAAACAAACCGGTCAGCGACAACAAGCGTCTCCGCTTGCGCCGCCTGATCTCGCTTATCGCCAGGTTAGTCGCGATGCGATAGATATAGGTCGAAAACGCATACTGCGTGTGATATCGCTCAAGTGCAAAATAGACGCGAATAAACGTCTCCTGAGCAAGATCGACCGCTTCTTCGTAGTCGTTCAAAAATCTGTAGAGGTAGTTTGTTATGGGGTTGCGGTAGCGGTCCATGATCTCGGCAAATGCCGATTCATCACCACTGCGCGTTGCTTCGATCAGTGCATGGTCGGATATTTTCTCGTCAGGCATGGAAGATAGTAAACCCTCCCCGCCCGCTGATTCGATAT
Organism: Pyrinomonadales bacterium; assembly: GCA_038323125.1. Lineage (GTDB taxonomy): Bacteria > Acidobacteriota > Blastocatellia > Pyrinomonadales > Pyrinomonadaceae > OLB17. The sequence continues at coordinate 1,058 of JBBQGO010000321.1, read as the reverse complement.
TGTCCAACGCCATACACTCATACTATTTACAACAGAACTCCGTCGAAAAACAAAATGGCCTCGCAATGTTATTCACGCGATTAAACGGCGTTTGTTGCACCAATCTCCTCCGTTTCCACACGGATCTGCTGGTGCTCGGGATTATCTACAGCTTGCCCCGCACTGTTTTTTCCGTGCATCGGCGTTCGTGGGTTTCGTGTGATTTGCGGGCAAAATTCTCCTTGGAAAAGTGATTTTGTTAGCGGAGAAGCGATTTTATTAGCGACGAAGTGATTTTATTACTGGCGAAATGATTTTATAAGTGGAGAAATGATTTTTCCCGCCGGCGAAATGATTCGTTTTAGCACGACGATCGGCCGCGTTCCAGGAGTATCCTAACCGGTGATGGTGGACGGATGCAGCGGCAGCGTGACGAGCGAGGTAAGCCATTCGCGAAGCGGCAGGTCCTATCTTCGAGGTTAATTGCTCTGGCCTGGTGATTAGTTGGCTGCAAAGAGGCCTTCGTCAACCTTTTGGCCAAAGGTAATGGTGCCGACCTCAGATTCTTCGATCACCCGGTCGTTGGCCCATAGGACCGTTCGGTTTGGGACGAGCGTCCCTTGAGCGTAGTTATAGTCGTAAAATTTACGGCGATATTTTACTCCGCCGTCCTCATATTCGAGCATCATCACACGGAACGATTTTGCACTTATATAATATCGCGTCTTACGGCCCTGCTTGTCCGTCAGGTCGATCACATGATAGTCGACGCCCATTATCTTTTCCCGTTCCGCAAGTGCGATCGTTGACTCGTTCTCTTTATATCTGAGCAGACCCTCGATGCTTCGCACGATCTGATTTTCAAATGTTTTCACCGCATCGTCGCGCGGGGTAAACACAGTATTATTATAGATGCCGACGATCTTACTATCGTTAAAGACGAGCGAATACTTGGCGCTCGGGAACTGCTGCTCTAACCGTATTTTTTCCTTTTCGAGCGTCTCCGCGCGTATGATGTAACGCAGGTAACTCGCCTGCTCGACACGGCCATTGGCCCCTGTGATGCTGGATGTTCCGCG
>JBBQGO010000320.1:0-3733 GCA_038323125.1 Pyrinomonadales bacterium | reverse complement strand
AACTCTTATTGATCGCCGGGCTTTCGTTATAGGTGCCTGGGCAGACACTGATCGTATCGCCAGACGAGGCTGCAGCAACGGCCGCTGATATAGTCGTAAATCCCGCCGATGGACATTGAACCAGATCGTCATCGACGACGTGGGCAACAGGATCCGCTTCGAAATCGTAAACAGTATCGTGAAAAGTCAGCAGGTCAGCCTGCACATCGTAATCGGGGTTGCCCGAGCCAATATTCAAATAGATCGCCGTAACCACGGCGTTCGGACAATTGGCTTTCAGTCCGCCAAGGGTGTAGAACGGCGGACCGCCGCCACCGGCGGTTACCTGACATGATCCGCCTGCATTACGTGTGCTGGAGGACCAAAGCTGGGTTGCAGCTGCGACATCCCAGTTCTGCCAAACGCCTGGTGTAACCGTTCCATTCCAGTACGGTTCGTAGAACATAAAAGTTGAATTAGCAGCCGTGCCATCGAGGAAGACTTGGAAGACATATGCAGGGGCTGCCGATGCTGGCCCTGACACCTGTTTGGTCCAGTAGCTCATGTCTGTAACATTGGCAAGCGGTACATTTACCGCTCGAGACAGACCTGCATATGCGTTGACGTCGTTGGGCGTGGTCAGACTAAGGGCACCGAATCCTCCGGGCGGGGTAGCAACATTAATAAAATTCACGGCGCCGCCAGCGCCTGCGTATGTAGCCCATCCATTCATCGCTTCCGGTCTTACCGTGACGACGGATGGACTGACGTTGCTCCAATGGGCTGTGTATGCGGCAGTTGATAGTGGAGCGGGGCTGATCGTGGCATCTTCAAAATTGAATGCCTGAAGAAAAGCGGTCGTGAGTGTCGCGGCCCCGTCGATAGTGTTATCGGTATAAGCCGATGTCCCGTTTATGTAGTAATTGAATGAGGTTCCAGTAAATTCTATCGTAAAGCTAGTCCATGCGTCATAGGTTACGACCGGGAGTCCGGCTTGAACCCAGCCACCATTTTCAGGATCCCAGATTCTAAATCTTCCGCCACCATTGTAATTAGTGAATCCGATTATCGGATATGATGCTCCGGCTTCGGTATTTGTATTATCCTCCAGTCTTGCCCACAGATCTGTTCTGACGGCACCATTGCTTTCATTCGTCCATGCCGACGGGATGTAGAGCGCCGACGTTATCCTTGCCCCTGGCCCGGCCGCGGGAGCAAAAGCATACTGTCGCCCCTGCGTATTATAATAAGAACTCGATTGAGCTCCGCGAGTAGATGCGGCAGTTGTCGAGTCGATTCCTATTCCAAGGACATTTGGCCGCCCCTGAAAGTTTCCTACGTTCAGAAACGAAGCCGGCGCATATCGGTCCGTAGCCCATCCCGCTGGAAACGAGCCGAAATTCGGCATGATCTCTTGGGCATAAGCTGGACTGGCCGAAATTAAAAATGTTAAAGCGAGGATGAGGATAAATTTGGATTTCCAGTTCCTTATACGGTCTGGGAACTGAGAAGGCATTCCGTTGGAATGTAGGTTAGTCATAGATTCTCCTGTAAGTGGTTGTCTATACAGATGGTATAGACGTGGGCCAATGGGACGACGACTCGGCTCGCGAGATCTCAGCCTAGAAAGACCCAGAATTGTCGTTCCGCAATTTGTTTGGTATTAGTCCGGGATCCGGTCACTTGAATGTGACCCGTGAGAGCCCTTTGGAATAAGCGAAATTGATATTGGGAATTTGATGTCGCGTTTGTCGGGCCGCGCTTCAAAACGTTTTGAGTTTTGTGCGCCGGGCGAGGCGATTGCTGGGACGTACGTCTGGACGAAAGTTGAGTTCGGTCCGACCTTAATGAGTGAGGGCATTATTTGGTCTCCTACATTTAAATTAACTGACTACTATTGCCAGCTCAGCGGTAAAACGAAGGACTGCGATACTGCGTGCGTTGTAGGAGACGCCCTTAGTTGTGAGGTGGAGCTTCGGACAGGTTATGCACGAATTCGGCGAACGTTACAAGGAATTTTTGCAATAAATCACTAAAGTCCCTCCTTTTCCATAAAAACATCAACGCTTGCAACGATTTACGCGAGAAAAAACAATTGAAAAATTTGGCTTATCGTCGATCGCGGCGGGCCTTTAGTGCTGAAACTGTGGGTTTGGATTATAATGTAGACAATATGACGTCATTCTTTGAGGTAATGATCGAGCGGAATTTTTCTTCGGCGCATCAGCTGCGTGGGTACAAGGGGAAGTGTGAGAATCTGCACGGGCATAATTACAAGATCGAGATCTTTGCCCGCGGCGAGGAGCTGAACAATATCGGCCTGCTGATCGACTTCGGCGACCTAAAAAAAGCGGCGGACGAGATAGTTACTTACCTCGACCACCGCAATCTGAACGAGCTTCCGCCGTTTGATGAGGAACTAAACCCGTCCGCCGAAAATATCGCCCGCTACTTTGTCGAATATCTCAACTCCCGCGTCGGCGATGAACGCGTAAGCGTCTACAAGGTTCGCTGCTACGAAACCCCGACCAGCGTCGCGACTTACCAGCTTGCTTAGAGGCTGATCTCCATCACGTCATTTATCCCGACCGAATCGCCATACGGGAAGGTGATCAACCCGACTTTTCGAAAACCGTGTTTACGGTAGAAGCTCTGCCCTCGTTGGTTCTCTTGCCAAACGCCGAGCCAGAGCGTGTCGAAGCCTTCGCTTTTGGCAAGGCGGCGGCTTTCGTCCAGCAATGCCAGCCCTACGCCGGTTCCCCAGACGCGTTCGACGGTGTAGATGCGTTTTAGTTCGATCGGCCGGTTTCCGCTCACGCCGTCCGCCCGCGAATCGCGGATCAGCTTTGCATAACCGACGGCTTTCTCGCCGCGGTATGCGATCAAGAATGTATTTGTCCGGTCGCTGATCTCGCTTGCGATCGTCTCGACCGCAAAAGTTTCGGCGATATAATCCGCCAGGTCGCCGGCCGAATCCTGCTCAAAATACGCCTCGTAAAAGGTCACGACCCCGAGCATCGCAACGATCCTTGCGTCGCCGATGTCCGCTTGGCGGATCATGATCTCGTCTTCACTAGAATTCATCGCCCCAAAACAGTAATTTTCCGCCGTCCGACCGTTTGCGGAAACAAAACCTCGCACTTTCGCGTAGTTCTATTGACAACAATTCCAACATACTAAATTACGAGAGCCTACTATGAACGAGATTAAACGAAGATTCTTGAGCATTCAATTCATTCTTGTCCTCCTTTTTTTGCCGATCCTTTCCGTGTCCGGTTCGGCCCAGACGTCGTCGGCCGTCCCGAAGATCGAGTTTGAGAAATACACGCTGCCTAATGGTTTGCAGGTGATCCTGCACGTTGACCGAAAGCTGCCCGTCGTCCATGTAAATCAATGGTTCTACGTTGGTTCGGCAAATGAGCGCATGGGCCGCAGCGGGTTCGCACACCTTTTCGAACACATGATGTTCCAAGGGTCAAAGAACGCGAACAAGGAATATTTTGATTACGTCGAAGCTGCCGGAGCCAACTTGCTCGAGGGCGGCGTCAACGGAACCACGAATCAGGACCGCACCAATTATTTTGCGACCGTTCCGTCGGGCAACCTCGAAAACCTTCTCTGGCTTGAAGCCGACCGGCTCGCAACTTTGCCCGAAGCACTCGATAAAGAAAAGCTTGATAACCAAATAATGGTCGTTCGCAACGAGCGGCGTCAGGGACTTGAGAATCAGCCGTATGGCCGTTGGTTCAAGCTG
>JBBQGO010000319.1:0-3733 GCA_038323125.1 Pyrinomonadales bacterium | reverse complement strand
CAAAATCCACTGTCGGATATCGCACAGGTGCCGACGAACTCGATTCCTCGGCCCATAATGCGGTTCGGGCGGTCAACGTCTGGCCCAACCTGGCGCAGATAAGGTCGAGCACCCCATCGATCGATTCATCGGTCTCGATCTCCCTCGCCAGGTCCATCTGCAAGCCATCATAGTCGGCCCGGTTCAACAACACCTTATCAACCAGCAAGACCGCAAACTTATAAATTGACGGGTAGACGAGGGCGGTCGCGATCCAGAGTCCGACGATGAGTGCCGCTGCTTGAACGTCGTCCCTGTCGTGCGTTTCGTGATATCGCAAAAGAGGTACCGCCACCAAAATATACATACCCATGGCTATCCCCGTCAGCATTATTAGCGATATGGCCCGCTTAAGAAACAGGTCGGCAAATGCGAATCTGTAGTTCTGATAGAGAATGACGAGAGCGAGCGGCAGCGACGATTGGTGAGCGATCAGTTCGACATACCAATAGCGGCCCTCTCCCACTCCGCTCAGATGCAGCGACGAGACTGCAAACACGAGCAGAGCAGATGTCCAGACGGCCTTTTTTTGCAGCGTCTGCTTCAGGTCAAAGATAAGCAGGCAGAGCGCGAGAGCGAGCGATCCGAACGTTAGCGTAAGTAATGCCGATTCCGATGGTACCGTTTCACCCGAAAGGGCAGCTTGAAAATGGAGTACCGTGGCCAAAACACTCAACCCGTACGCGGCAAACGTCAGCCAATGCGTGTTTCGATCATCGGCCCGTACGGAATGAACCACGACAGAAGGGAGAAAACCGAGAGCCGAAAATGATAAGGCGGCCAACAGCGGGCTGACACCGGCGTCGCCAAAATCCTTTTGAACAAAACTATAGAGTTCTCCGAGATTCCAGAGCAGGCCGAGCGCGGCCGTTGTTACGAGCAACAGATTGGCGTTGTCGCCCTTTCTGCTGTCACGATGACGGACCACCATTACGGCCAGCAGCGCGTACAGGGCGATCCCGACAGAAAATCCAAGCAAGTTTACAAGTATGGCGGCGTTCAATGAGTTACTTCCCCCGCAATGCTATGCGAAATGCCGTTTGACACCAATTCTATATCAATGGGTTGTCGTTTTGTAATAATGAGCGGTAGAATCTCAGGCAAAACATCACGCCGGTTTATTCGAATGAAAACTCTGTATATCCTTCGCCATGCTAAATCGAGCTGGAGCAATTCCGAACTGTCCGATTTTGAACGCCCGCTCAACGACCGTGGGCTTAGGGCCGCTCCCTTCATGGGCGAACTGATGCAAAAGAGATCTTTCCAGCCTTCGGTGATAGTCAGTTCGCCCGCCGCACGGGCCAAGGCGACGGCTCAATTGGTAAAAGAAGCGGGCCGCATTGCGGGTGCGATCGAATACGATCACAACATTTATGAAGCGAGCCCGCAGCGACTCCGCGAAGTCGCTTCAGGGCTCGATGACGTTTACGAGTCCGCAATGATTGTGGGCCATAATCCGGGAATGGAGGGCTTTATCGGTTTCCTGACCGGCAGGCCCGAGCCGATGCCGACCGCGGCACTCGCCGTGATCGAGCTAAGGATCGACCGGTGGAGTGAGATCGATTCCGAATGCGGCGAATTGCAGGGGGTCGTTAGGCCAAAGGAAGAAATGGAGTAGCCCCACATCTTAAGAAGGCATCCCGTTCCTCCGCGTTGCCGCGGACCTCACACGATACGGAGGGCTCTCAGACAGGCCCTGCCAAAAATCCTTTTGCGGTTTTGACCTGTATGTTATAATCAATCTTACCTTTGAAATAATATCTCAATTCAGATGAAGGCGCTTTTGGCACTTCGCGATCGCGTATCCGCTCTTCGGGTTTTTTGGGAGAGAAACGATTATGCATCTTACAGTTGGTCAGAAAGTAGCTTATCCGACACAGGGCGTTTGCCTTGTCGAAGAATTCAAATGTCACACCGTTGCGGGCAATTCGATGAGCGGCTATTGCCTGCGAGTACTCAGCGACAACTCAACGATCTTTATTCCGGAGAATAATGCCGATAACGTCGGCATCCGTCCCATCATCAGCACATCACAATGCAAAAAGCTGATCGGTGAACTTGCGGAAGATTTTGAGCCTGTATCATGCGACTGGAAAACCCGCTCGCGCGAATATATGGCAAAGATCCAGTCCGGCGATGTATTTCAGGCGGCGGACGTATTGAAAAAGCTCACATTCCTGAGCCATGAAAAGAAACTGTCATTTCGTGAGCAGACGCTTCTGGAAAAAGCAAAATTTCTTATCGTATCCGAGATTGCCAACGCTCACGCCAAGCCGTCGCCCCCGCTGGAAAGCGAGATCATCGGCCTTGTCGAAACGGCCTGCTCAAAACACCTATTCACCCAGCCTAAGGTGATGTCAGCCGCTGTTCACTGATAGGCTGCTTCACTTCCAAACCAATATCGATCGTGGATATCGCTATTACAAACATTAAGCCCAAGGAAGTAGTCGATATTCTGATATTTGCGAATCAAGTGGTTGCGGGGGAACGATACCCCGGACTTTGAACCCATTTCTCGTCTACGGACAAGGTCAAAGTGAAGCGGACGGCAAGTTTCGATACTCCAATACCTCACGGACCTTGCGCGAGATGCTGTCAGGCGTGAATGGCTTTTCGATAAACGCTGCCCCTGCGTCGAGTACGCCGTTACTGGAAATGGCAAAGTCAAGGTGTTCCCCGGCCGGACGATCAGACGATCAAGCTGATATTCGCCCTCGATGCCGAGATGTCACCGCTTATGCGGTGATCTTCTCCAGATCCAATGCCTGCAGCAAGTTTTCTGTGTGGCCGAGCCCGGCAACGATCTTTTTGATAGGGGTCGGTTCGAGCCTTACCAATGCAGGCGTCATAAAGATGCCGTCTCTCGCCGCCCGATCCGGGTGCCGTCGAATGTCGACGATCTCGATCGTGTGGCGGTCCGGCAGGTGTTCTCTGCACAGCATACGAAGGTTGGCCAGGGCCGCAGAAGCGACCTCAGTGTGTCCTGAAACATACAACCTAAACCTGAACCTTTCGCTAAACATCATATTCATCCCTTTTTTCCTTCGAATCAACGAAACGCGCGGCGGATCCGAGAGTTAGAGAGTACGCACCGACGGCCGCAGGGATGTAGATGCAACCGTCGTGCCGCCAGATCACGCGACAAATGAGCCTTAAAATCAGCTTTAAAGCGTGTTCGTGAGATAACAGGGGAGTACTGACTCACCGTTTCGCACCTATATGAGGAAGTTTGCCTCAAGTGCTGCACTTAACGGTGGGAAATTGGGGCGCCAGCCCTAAACGCGGGCATCAGCACACAGGAGTGTCCACCGATCCAATAAAAAAGGGCGCCGCGCGGAGACGGCCCGGAACATCTTGTTGTTTTCTACGCCGCACATTCTTCGATAATTGCTTCGAAGCTAGTATTAACCGAGGCCATGGCCGCCGCGAGGTCGTCGGCCAACGAATTATCAAAGTACTCTACTCATTTAACTACCCTCTTAAGAAAATCCACGTAGATATAGCTTTAACTCTAATGCTATTAGTATTTAGCTTGAAATTCAGTTATTAGCGGGATTTGTCCGCAGATGAACGCCGATCGTATCTGGTATTCTCCTAAATAAATGGCTAAACAACTGGCGAAATGACAAGAACCGTTGGCGAAATCATTTCGCCGCTAGAAAAACGCCTAAACAACTTATATTGTCAGAAAATA
>JBBQGO010000318.1:0-3744 GCA_038323125.1 Pyrinomonadales bacterium | reverse complement strand
ATTGCGAACAAAAGCGTTAATGTTAGTGCTAGTATTTTCATCGAAGCCTCCTATTATGAGCAGCCATTGAGCCGCTTCACTACCATTGGAACGGTTTAGGAGTGCCTGAGTTGCAATTAAAAAGGCCGGTCGCCTTATCAGCATCTAACGAAACCATTACGCTGCCGCCGCCTTTCCGGACCTTATCTTCTCTTCGATAGCACGGGCAAACTCCTTTGTCTTGGCGGTGCCGCCCAGGTCGCGGGTGATCGTCGTGCCGTCACTGAAGACTCCGAACAACGCGGTCTCGAACTGATCTGCGGCGTCCCTTTCGCCGATGTAACGCAGCATTTCGATCGCCGAGAGCATAAGTGCCGTCGGATTCGCGATGCCCTGCCCTGCGATATCGGGTGCCGACCCGTGAACTGCCTCAAACACCGCTCCCTGTTCACCGATGTTCGCTCCGGGTGCAAGACCGAGGCCGCCTATCAAACCCGCACAAAGATCGGAAAGGATGTCGCCGTAAAGGTTTTCCATCACGAGCACATCAAATTGCTCGGGACGCATCACCAATTGCATACAGCAGTTGTCGACGATCTTGTCATCAGCCTCTATGTCAGGAAATTCCTTGGCCACGTTGTAAAAGCACTCAAGGAACAGGCCGTCCGAGAGCTTCATAATGTTCGCTTTGTGAACCGCCGTAACTTTTTTCCGGCCGTTATCGCGGGCGTATTCGAATGCGTACTTAGCGATCCGCGTCGACGCTTTTTCCGTAATGATCTTCAGGCTCTCGACCACGCCGGGAATGACAATGTGCTCGAGTCCGGAATAAAGTCCCTCGGTATTTTCGCGAACGATCACAAGGTCCAGTTCCGGATACCGGCACGGCACATTGGGCAGTGCCTTGACCGGTCGGACGTTTGCGTAAAGGTCCAGCGCGCGCCTGAGTCCGACGTTCACCGATGTAAAGCCTTTGCCAACGGGTGTCATTATGGGCCCTTTGAGCGCCACTTTCGTTCTCCGCATCGCATCGATCGCGACGTCGGGCAGCGTACTGCCGTATTTCTCAAGCGCTTGTGCACCGAGGATCTGTGTTTCCCATTCGATATCGACGCCGGTGGCCTCGATAACCCTGACGGTCGCCGCCACGATCTCAGGCCCAATGCCGTCCCCCGGGACTAATGTGATTGTGTGTTTCATAATATTGACCTTATTTTACGCGAATCGCAGGTGAGAACCAATTATCCGCCGGTATCTGATGTTTCCCGGCTTGATCGCCATCAACTATAATTACAGTTGGCTTTCGCGGAAGCTTTGGTTTATGGATAGACACATACTGATCATTGGCGGAGGCGTTATAGGCCTGAGCATCGCGCGCGAGCTACACAAGATCGGCGTCCGGCAGATAACTCTGATTGAAAAAGGCGTGTGCGGCGGTGAAGCTTCGTGGGCCGCGGCCGGTATGCTTGGCCCACAGGCCGATTCACCGGGCACGGGAGCGTTTTTCGATCTTTGCTGCGCGTCTCGCGATCTCTTTCCGGCCCTGGCGTCCGAACTGCTCGACGAAACCGGCATCGACATCGATCTCGACCGTGCCGGAACTCTCTATTTGGCATTCACCGATGCCGATATGCTCGAGATCGCCGAACGGTACAACGCCCACCGTAACGCCGGCCTGGCGATCGAATATCTTTCGGCAGACAAAACCCGCCGTACCGAACCTTTTGTCTCGCCGGATGTACGTGAGAGCCTATTTTTCGCCGACGACTGGCAGGTGGATAACCGCAAACTCTGTGCGGCCCTGACGAGCTACGCCCTCTCGAACGGCATAACCATACGCGAGAACACCACCGTTGAATCGCTGCTCGTAGAGGATGGCCGTGTTACGGGTGTCGAGGCCGGAGGTGAACGGTTTGATGCGGACAGCACGGTTATAGCAACTGGCGCATGGACGTCACTCATCAAACTCGGCGAAGTCGCCCTGCCGGTAATAGTTGAACCCGTTCGCGGGCAGATGATCGCGTTTCACACGGCCAAGCGCCTGTTCCAGCGGGTCATTCAAAGTTCGCGGGGCTATCTCGTTCCGCGAACAGACGGACGTATCCTTGTGGGATCGACGACGGAAAAGGCCGGATTTGAAAAGACGGTGACGAATGCGGCAGAGAAGAATTTGACCGAAATGGCCTATGAGGTCGCACCCAGTATCAGCGGATTGCAGATCGCGGACAGTTGGTCGGGGCTGCGTCCGTTTGCCGCCGATGCCCTGCCGCTGCTCGGGCCGATCGACGGTGTGGATGGCCTCGTTTTAGCCACGGCCCACTACCGGAACGGCATCCTGCTCGCGCCGATCACGGCCAGGCTGATCGCGGCAAAGCTGATCAGCGGTGCTGGCTCGGAATATTTTGACACATTCGGAACAGGCCGCTTCCGGTTGCGGAGTGTCGTCACGAACAGGTGAGCCTGATATTTCACTTTATGCGTATATTTACAGTATTCCTAATTCTTTTTGCCGCTCTCGGCATCGCCGCCCAGTCGGGGCGCGTTGCACCCGGCCGAGTCTCAGATGATACCGCGAGCGTCGGCTCGGCAGCAGACCTAACGGTCAAGCAGATGTTTGACGAGGTGAACGGTTTCGCTAAGGCAAAGTTCAATGAGTTTGCCGAAAAGAAGGTCCGGTACACCGAGGAACTCCTGGCCCGCACCAAACTCGAACAAAGGCAGCTTGCCGCCCGCTACGCAGCCACGGCAGAGGTTCGCCAGGACCTTGCCGGCGAGGATCTTTACTATCTCGGCATGCTCCATTGGATCGCCGAGAACTATGATGGGACCGCAGCCAGTCTGAAAAAGTTCGTCGCTCTGGATGACATAGCTGCCGAACGCCGCCAGACTGCCCGTTCGATCGTCGTGGTCTCACTCGCCAAGCAGCGAAAGCTAAGCGATGCAGAAACCGTTTTGTCCGCCTACTCAAAGGACACACCGATCAAGCTAACGGAGCGGTCGCGAATCGCGGGCGAGCTAGCTAAAGCCTATCAGGTGCAAGGCGACCATCGACGAATGGCACCGCATGCGGAAGAGAGCTATAAGGCCGCCAAGGCAATGCTCAAGGAAGCCGCATCGCGCGGCCGCGGGCTCGACGAGATACTCGATGCGGGTATGTTGGTCTACGAAGCATATCGCGACAGCGGTGATCAAACTAAGGCCGACGCGGCACTCGAGGACATGAGGGCAACGGCTGCGGCCGAATATTCGCCGAGCTTCTATTACTACGCCGTCGATCAGAAGATCAAATATCTTATAGAGACAGGCCGCCGGGCCGAGGGCCTCGAATATTACCGAAACGCGTTATTAAGCGCCGGCAAGGACTTCAGTATTAAGACCGCACAGGCCGACGTGGTCCGGCGCTTGAAGAAGCGTGAAAAGCATTATAATTTACTCGGGCAACAGGCCCCGGAGCTACCGGTCGCTCATCAGTGGTTCCCCGGTAAGAGCAGGTCGCTTGCCGACCTTAAGGGAAAAGTTGTTTTGCTCGATTTTTGGGCGACCTGGTGTGGCCCCTGCTTTGAGGCCTTTCCGCTGCTTACGGAGTGGCAGGCGGATTTTGCGGCGGACGGGTTCGAAGTTCTGGGCGTTACGCGCTATTACGGCAATATCAGAAACGTCCCGGCCGACCGTCCGAGTGAGATCGAATATCTAAAGCGGTTTCGGGAGACCGAAAAGCTGAACTACGATTTTGTCGTTGCCGAGGGCCAGACTATGCAAATGCTC
>JBBQGO010000317.1:0-3750 GCA_038323125.1 Pyrinomonadales bacterium | reverse complement strand
CCGTAACGGTCTTGACCCTGAGCTTGGGTATGGACGGAGGCCCATCCCAGTAATCGGCGTGAGCGGCAAGCTCGACTATGTTCTGGGACGCGTCAAAGGCAACGAATCTGAAAGGGCCCGATCCGACGGGGTTGTCCCTTTGCTGGCCTGCAGTTCCCTCGGGAATGATCGGTATCGCGACCAAGTTGGATAGCAATTGGTTGCGAAGCGCAGGCCGTGCAATGGTGAAGATCACGGTTTTAGGATCAGGGGTCTCGATCGAAAGGATATGTGGAACGCGTTTTGTCGCAACGTCCGGCTTTGCGGGTGGCGCCGGCGCTTGTTTTTGATCGCTGTTTGCGTTGACTGCCGGCGGAACCTTCGCAGGATCGGCCGGCAGAGGAGCGTCGGACTTACCGGCAGGCACTGTATCGAAAAATGCCCCGGCCTTGTATCCCTGGCTCTTGAAAAGTTCATCAAAAGTGTATTTTACATCCGCCGAGGTGAACTCTTTCCCATTGTGAAACTTCACGCCGTCCTGCAGGATGAAAGTGAGAACAGTACCGTCAATAGAAGTATTGATCTCACGCGTCAGTTCACCTACATAGTCGAAATTCGCATCCTTCTTCACCAAGGAATTGAACATCAGGTTCTTAATTCGCTCGGCGGCGGCGTCCGAGGCTGTCGATGTGAGCGTATCAAACGCTGAAAACTTTTCGGACAGCGCGACGGTTACGAAATCGGCACCGCGTTCGCGACACGAAAATGCCGATGCGAACAAGGACAGAATAAACAGAGACAGTAGTGATTTACGCAAAACGGATTCTCCTTTAGATGCGGATTAAATGTTTCCAAGATCGGCGATCTCGGCGGAAAGGGAGTCGAGTCGAGATGGATCGAAACTGGGCGGCTCCGGCAGCTCAGCTTTCAGGCGGCCAATGCGCCTGAGCGATTCATCAATACGTCCGATCGAGATCTCGCCACTCTCAGCCGCCCGAAGAACGGATGTAAACCCTTCTCGTACAGCTTCGGGGCCGGCACATATTGCGAGCATATCCACACCAGCCGCGATCGCCATCTTAGATGCATCACCTATGCCGCAATTGCCGATTATTGCTCCCATTTCGAGATCGTCTGTTATCACTAGGCCGTTGAACGAAAGTTGGTTGCGAAGCAGGTTAGTTATAAAGCTGTAACTCAGTGAAGACGGTAAAAGTTTGCCATTTTGATCGGTTTCCTGCAAGTTTGAGTTTGGAAAGGTCGCGTGTGCGGCCATGATGGCCCGAACCTCGGCCGAGGCCAGCAGTTCTCGATAGGGAAGTAGGTCAACGGCGTCAAATTCGGCTTCGCTGATATCCACGGTTGGAAGCGCCTCATGCGAATCGACCCGCGACGCACCCAGGCCGGGAAAATGCTTTGGACAGCCGATAATGCCATTTGCCTGCAGGGTTCGCAGGAACGATATCGCGAAAGCCGCCACCTCCTCCGCCGAATCTCCGAACGTTCGTGAAAAGAGGCCGTTTGTATATTTTGCACGGTCAGCATCGATCACGTCTACGACCGGTGCAAAATCCATATTAAAACCTAGGATGCCGAGGGCCTCGGCGATGATCGCCGCCAGACGATCAGCGTCATCTTTGGTTGCGAGCGTCGCCGGTGCCGGCATAGGGGCCATGATCCGTCGCAAACGGTCAACGAGACCGCCTTCCTGATCGATACTTAGGAACGGCATCACAGTCGATGTTCGCCTGATATCGTCAAGCAGTTGGCGGGTTTGCTTACGCTCGCGGATGTTGCGCGAAAAAAAACAAATGCCGCCCGGCGAGACCTCGGCGATGAGATCGCGGGTTTGCTCATCTAGATCGGCTCCCGCGATCCCTATAAAAAACAGTTGTCCGATCTTTTCGTTGAGTGGTAGTGAAATTAGCTGATCGATCATGGTACGACGGTTCGATGCCAAACATTTAGTCTACCTGACAAGCTCGTCAATGCTAAGTCTGAGCATAATGAACCCAGGGCCCTACAGGGCCTAAACCCCTATGTCCTTGCATAGATACCTGAGCAATCGGTAATATCTACTGAAAACATCCTGGAGACAATCGATTGTGACCATTAATAGACTTTGTCTTGGTTCCGTATTTCTATTTCTTTTCCTGCTTGGTTCACAGACGGCCAACTCGCAGGCCAACTGCAGCGGCGCCCAGATCTTTACGGCTCCAGCATGTGCCGGCGATATGGGAACGGCTGATGGATCCGCATTGTTTCGGATGGTAAACGAGTATAGGGCTGCGAATAAATTGCCCGCGCTGCATTCATCAAGATCTTTGAACATGGTCGCAAACCGGCGCCTTCTGGACCTGAAGCAGAATCTCAAAGTGTTAACGCATAGCTGGAGCAACTGCGCTTACGATCTCAAGGATTTGAAGACCTGGCCGTGCGTAAACGACGCTCCCCGGCGTTTGAACTCCGGGTACCAGGGGCAAGGCTATGAAACACTTTTTCGTACGGTGTCGGGCAGTGTTCCTTAGAAGCGTGGAAGAAAAGTCCACGTCACAACTCCATAATTCTCAACCAAGGCTCCTTTAAGGACGTAACGTGGGATGAACTCGGCGTTGCCGTCGAAGGGACATTCGCGGTTCTGTGGTTTGGCACTCCAGGTCGTCCAACCGAAGCTCAAGGCGCGGCTGACGGCCTTGGCGTGTCACTTGAGCAAGCAACCTCCGGATTAAAAGGGCTTCTGTCGATCGAAAGAAAATCAACGACTGTTAGCAGCCAGAGCTGGCAAGGGTTTTCGGCGGACCGCAAGATCCGGCTCGACCTAAACGGAACTCCGCAAGACATCAGCATGGCCGACCTTTTAATAGCGGTGAAGCTCGATTCCGGCAAAAAACTAAGTGCTGATAACCGTAAGGTACTCGGGACGCTGCTCAAGAACATTTTTCCGGAGTGGCCCGATATCGAGCCATGGTTAGAAGCATCAGCCAACGTCATCGCGCGTGACCGGACAGCATCCAAAACAAAGCTTGTGCGAAAGATAATGGTCGAGATACGGGCCGAGGGGCCGGACTCACTAAAGCTCACAGTCAAACCGCGAGCTAAGGTGGCGTATGTCGAGATCTTCTGACCTCCGCGTATTGCCCTAGACTATCTTACCTTTTATCCGAGCAAGCATCTGTTTTGATTCATCCGCGGAAAGGTCCTCGATCACTGCGGAGCGCAGTTCGTCGATCGCACTTTCATTCGTAACAGCAAACAGTGAGTACTGCGATGCCAGACGGCTGCCCGCAGCTTTTGCCAGGCCCTCCTTTTTCTCATCCGCGAACACGGCAAGTTCGTATTTCTCAAGCTTCGCCAGGACGTCCTTCGCCCGCTCAACAACCGGGTGCGGCAGTCCGGCGAGCTTGGCAACGGCGATCCCGTACGATTTGGACGCTTTGCCGGGCTGCAGTTTATGCAGGAACACAACGTCGCCATCCATTTCCGAAGCGGTCATCTGAAAGTTTTTAGCTCCCGGCAGACTTTCGGCAAGCTCGGTCAATTCGTGGTAATGGGTAGCGAATAGTGTTTTTGCCGAATGCTCGGACGAGTTGTGCAGATATTCAGCAACTGCCCAGGCGATCGAAAGTCCGTCAAAGGTGGACGTTCCTCGCCCGATCTCGTCGAGCAAGATCAGGCTACGGGGTGTCGCGTTATGGAGTATGGCCGCTGTCTCGGTCATCTCCACCATAAATGTCGAACGTCCGGACGCAAGGTCGTCTGAGGCACCGACAC
>JBBQGO010000316.1:0-3776 GCA_038323125.1 Pyrinomonadales bacterium | reverse complement strand
GATCGCAGCAATGCTCTGCGGCGTGCCGCCGGCGGGATGCTCGTCATATCCGTATCGTGTAGCGACATAGTTTGCGAGAAAACCCGGCTGTTTAAGATTGTAGGTGAGGCCGTCGATCGTCTGCGATCTGAGCAGGTCCAGCTCGTCCTGTTTGACTGAAGGATTCAAAACTACATCGGCCAAAATGGCGAGAGCCTGATCGATCTTGTCGGATGTGACGGTAACGCTTACGTTTGAGGCGTTCCAGCCGGCACCGCTGTCGATCGATCCGCCCAGAAACTCGATCTGTTCGGCGATCTCAGTTGCGGTCCGGGTCTTTGTACCTTTTGTAATTAGAGAAGCGGTCAGGTTTGCGAGTCCTGCATTTTCCGGCTCTTCATTAGCCGCGCCGGCTTTCACCAACAGGTGAATGGTCACAAGCGGCATAGTACGGCGGCTGCCGACCACAACCGTCAAACCGTTCTTCAATTGTTTATCGGTTACGGCCGGTATCCGGCCTGTTTTCGGCGGGCCCGGTACGGGCGGCTTTTCCTGTGCGTAGAGCGGTATTACAGCCGTACAGAACAGAACGCCGATTAACAACAGAACGCTGATGACCATCGAATTGACCTTTCTCATTCCGTATCGCCCCCCTGCTGGTAATAGATCACCACGCGATTTTTATCCGTAAAATACTTTTTCATAACCCTCTGCACATCGGCTATCGTGACGGCCTGCAGTTTCTGGATATCGGTGTTGACCGCTTTTGCGTCACCTTGAAACGCGATGGCCCGCTCGATCGCGGTCGCCTTGCCGTCGTTCTGCTCGCGTTGCCGCAGGGTCTCGGTGATCAGCAAATTCTTGGCCTTAGCAAGTTCCTCTGCCGATACAGGCTTATCCTGGATCAGCTTTAGCTCGGCAAGCAGTGACCGTTCGAGTTCCTCGGCCGTTTTACCCTCGGACGCAATGGCAATAAAGGAGAGCAGGCCGGGATCAACCCTAATGTCCGTTGAGAGTTCGGCTTGCTGGGCTATCTGCTGTTTATATACAAGGCTCTGGTATAGCCGCGAACTTTCGCCGCCGGACAAGATCTTCTCCGCTACACGCAGGGCGGGGATGTCGGGGCTCTTTGACGGAGGAGCGAGATAGGTGATCGCAACCGCCGGGAAAGGAACATTGGGCGCCGTCGTCATATGCCGAACTTCCTTTGTTCGCGCCGGTTCCACGGCCGTTACGCGCGGGATAGTTCCGGCCGGCTTTGCAATACGCCGAAAATACTTATCAACCCACTGGTCCAGACGAGCTTGTTCAAAGTCTCCTACAACGATGAGCACGGCGTTATCAGGCCGGTAAAATGTTTTATAGAATTCGTTAGCGTCAGCGGGCGTTGCGGCCGAAAGCTCATCGAGGTTACCGATACCGGGCCGGCGATACGGGTGTGTCGTGTACGACAACTGTTCGATATACTGCCCAAAGAGCATTCCATATGGGTCTGCAAGGATGCGCTGGCGAAATTCCTCCTTGACCACATCACGCTCAGAGTTAAAGTTCGCCTCGTCAACGTTGAGGTTGACCATACGGTCGCTCTCAGCCCAGAGAAGCGTTTCGAGATAATTGGAGGGGACAACCTCGTAATAATTTGTAAAGTCGTCCCAAGTTGAGGCGTTGTTATAACCGCCGACATCCTCTGTCAGCCGGTCCATCTTCTCATTCGGCATATTCTTCGTGGATTTGAACATCATATGTTCGAACATATGTGCAAATCCCGAACGCCCTTGAGGATCGTCTTTGGAACCGACCTCATACCACACATGGATAGAAACGTTTGGACTTGCGTTGTCCTGCAGCGACACCACCCTCATTCCGTTCGCCAACGTTCGCTCCTTAATGTCCAGGGGAGCTACCCTTACCTGGGCCACGCCGGTCAATACCGCGACGAGCATTAAAGCGGAGATCAATGAGCTTTTTATCATAAATGGGTTCTCTATCCGACCGTTTTCCGGTATTACGCGCGAGATACCGGTTCTGTTTTGATGCAGAAATTTACGGATAATCGTAAAAACCTTTTCCGCTCTTGCGACCGAGCCAGCCTGCGTCGACATACTTCTTTAACAGCGGGCACGGGCGATATTTCGGATCGCCCAGGCCGTCCTGCAGAACATTGAGGATCGCGAGGCAAACATCGAGGCCGATAAAATCTGCCAAAGCCAGCGGGCCCATCGGGTGATTCATGCCAAGCTTCATTATCTCGTCGATCGATTCTTTGGTCGCAACGCCCTCGTGAAGGGCAAATACAGCCTCATTTATCATCGGCATCAGTACCCTATTCGAGACAAACCCGGGATAGTCATTGCACTCCACCGGGACCTTGCCGAGCTTTTCCGATAGATCTTTCACTTTCGCGTAAGTCTCATCAGATGTTGCAATTCCGCGGATAACCTCAACCAACTTCATAAGCGGTACAGGGTTAAAGAAATGCATTCCGATCACCTTGTCCGGACGCTTTGTGACCGCCGCTATCTTGGTTATCGATATCGACGAAGTGTTCGACGACAATATGGCATCAGGCCCACAGATCGTGTCGAGCTGCTCAAAGATCTGCTTCTTAACCTCAAAGTTCTCAGTCGCCGCTTCGACGACCAGGCCGCAGTCCTTAAGGCCCGCAAAATCGGTCGTCCGCGTGATCCTCCCCAGTACCTCAGACTTCTCATCCTCGGTCATCTGCTCTTTTTTAATAAAACGGTCCAAGCTCTTCGACACGTTCTCAAACCCTTTGTCCACATACTCCTGCTTAACGTCGCACATAACGACAGCAAAACCCGCCCTCGCAGCCGTCTGAGCAATACCATTACCCATCGTCCCCGCACCTATAACACCAATAATTTCGTTCATTTCTAAGTAGTTCCTTTATTAGAATTCGTTCAAATAGATAAGAATAAACCACGGCGTTAAAGAACACCTAGCGGCTCTGTCAGGAGAGAGACTGGAGACAAGAGACGAGAGACACAGGAGCGACTGGTGCAATCATTTTGGGAGAGCTTTAGTCTTGAGGTATAGGAGATTGGGTTAGTGGGTGCTTAAATTTCCAGTACATCACTTGGGCAGCAATGGCGATGAGTTGAAATATCAGCAAAAAAGTCGGAGTGGCGCTAGCCCCAAAGCCACAAGACGCCCCTGCGGACATCGCAACCGCGATAATTGCGATGGGAATGATAACGACTGACAGACCCAGAGTAAGCCAAAATATCCAACTGCTATTTCGTTTCTTCTTCAATCGTCGGTAGACGAATACAGCCGCGTGCGCAACGAATACGAAAATAGCAGTCCAGAAGATCCATACTGCCGTGTTGACCCTCTAGGATGTTGTATCAACGGTTCCAGCGATGAGACTACAAGCAAACACCGTGGGCAGAATTAGGAGCATAGACATCATGTACAGATCGTGCCAAATCTCCAGCCTTCAGATCGCGGCGCGTCATCACTGCCAGCTATTTGGAGGGGGCGGCTGTGGGGTGTGTTGAAACATTGGCTGGTTATACCCACCCAGATAGAATTGCTTTCCGAGATCGCCGAATAGGAACCATAGGCCATAGACCCCGACGGCTGTGCCGAATGGGAAGAACATGCAGGAGACGATGCTGCCGACTATGCCCCAGGTTCGTGCGTTCGGCTTTTCTTTCCAGAGTTTATAACCGCCTATGATCTGCGGTAGGAAGAACAGCAGCGAAATCGCAACCACAAAAAATACGACGCCTATGAAAACTGCGCCGACGATCTGTTCTTCGCCCTGGCGGCCG
>JBBQGO010000315.1:0-3799 GCA_038323125.1 Pyrinomonadales bacterium | reverse complement strand
TTCCTGTTTATCGCAGGTATGTGGTTCCAGGATCTGTTCAACTACGATTTCCGCCGCACCGAAATGTGCATCATCCCCTACGGTACGCAGGAAGGCGAAATTTCCTTCTGTGCATACAACACCGGTATCGGATGGCGCAACATCATCGAGCACATGCACCAAAATGCGACCGTCGCACAATGGTACAAAGACCACGGCCGCCACGAAGTATTCGCTCGCGGTAAAGAGGTCGAGCTCGGCGACAAGCAGCATAACCTCGTTCTGAACGAGATCGACCTTGCCCGGCCCAACAAGCCGGAAATGGAAGGCCCGAAGACCGCTGCCGAAGAGATGCAGATGATGCGTAAACTCTACAACCAGATGGTCCTCGAAAAGAACCAGATCAAGGGCGAAAGCCTGGTCCAGATCGGCGGCATCAAGCGAAACAAAGAAAAGGAACTAGCCGTCGCCGAATAGTAGTAAGCGGTTCACCGCGTAAGTCAGAACCGCCCGCGTAAGCCGGTGGTAAACACTCACAATACAATAAAGCCCGCGAGCGATCGCGGGCTTTTCCTTTTCTCGTCGCCAACGGCGACCAACATTATAGCCTAGGGTTGAATGAGGCTCCGCGAACGAAACCCTAGGCAACGCCACCCATCACGCCCGTCGCTGAAGGCGACGAACAAATTCAAAATTTTCCCGCAACAAAACGCCATCTCGCGCGTTCAACGGATTCCGGGAGCGTTCGTCTGCACACATCTACCTAGGGTTCCGGCAACCTTCTCCCTAAGCTTTATATTTGGCTCGGCCGGCGATAAAGGAATTCCTCGCAGATCGGGGCAGAATCGGGGGCAGTAGCGACTGGGTTCATAAGTTCAAAAAGCCTCGTCGAGCGATCGACGAGGCTTTTCAGTTGGGCAAGCTCTCTACATTCAGCTTATGCCGTCTGCCTTTCAACATCTGATACAAAAAAAATCGCAGGGAGCTCCGCGCATTGAATCCTGCGACCTATTGGCTTGGCGCAGCCGGAGCAGGAGCCGCCGGGGCTGAGATCTCGACGTCTATGTTTTGCTGCTGCGGGCTGGTCAGCTTTTTCAGGGCGCCGCTGTAATAGAGTGCCCCGACAATCATGGCTATAATTATCACGAAAGCGATCGCCCAGACGGCATTGCTTCCCGTTCCGTTACCACCATTACCGCCGCCGCCGTCACGCACAACTACATCTCTTTCCACCACAACTTTATCCATATCGATATTCTCCCTTATTCAAAGATTGATGTTCAAACCGTTTTATAGTATCAGAAAAGCGCGCTTCGATACAGAAAATCGCTCGACTAGAGGCGGCATATCCGTTCGCATTGCAAAGAATCATCCGCCCGACGCTGAAGGCGACGAATAAATTCCAAATTTTCCCGCAACAAAGCGCCGTCTCGCGCGTTCAACGGATATATGCGAGTTATAAAAATAGGTGTGTTCGTTTTGGCGTTCTTGGTTGGGACGTTCTCGGTGTGGGCTGTTTCGTCGGTAGTGTTCTATGGCGTTTACGTTCCGGTAAGAGCATTGATGGCCCCCGAAATCGTTTTTCCGGACGCTGAGCCGATCGTCTCGGCCACCGACACGCGATCCGGCATCCACGTGGCATACGCCGGTTGGGACGCAGCGGAAGATGACAAAAGCGTTCCGACCCTCAAATTCCTCATCCACAACGGCACACGCTCGCCGATCTCCTACTTCGCCCATTCGGCCGAATCCCCGTCGCCAACTGTTACCGTTGATGGCGGTGAACCTCGAACTCTTTATGGTTGCGGCACGGGCATCAAAACCTACTACATTCTACCCGGAACCTCAGCCCTCGTCCGCGTAACAAATCATAGCTTCATCTACACGGCCTCGCCCGAACTCGTCAAAACCGGCACCAACTTCACCGTCGGCTTCCACCTAAACTCCGTAACCGAAAACTCAAAGGTCCACTTCTCCCCAACCTTTACGCTTCCCAAAAAATTGGTCTATGCATTCCTGGTTGAAGTGTCTAAATAGCTTTATTATTGATGGTGTCTTCAAGTTTCTTTAGAGTCGAAATTATGTCGTCGAACTTAGGCGGCGTTGTGAAGAACATGATGTCCATCTTTTCATAATCCCGTTTAAATGCCTTGATCCTTGCTTCACTTGGCACTAGGCGCATTTTCCCGTTGACGGCGTCTTCGTAGTTAGCTCCTGCCCTCGTAAAGAATAGCTTCTTGTTCTCTACAACTCTTGCTAACAGGTCTCTATTTGAAATTGCTCTAGCGGCGATTTCACTGTCGACTAGCTTGAAAAGATCATAATAGTGCCTCGATAGTCGTTCCGCCGACTTGTAGTCGTCTGAACGGTGATATTGCTCATGCAATATGGTTGCCTTTTCCCAGAAAGTTCTTTCTACCGATAAAACTGCAAGATCAAATCTGGCGTTATCGAACGCAGCTGGTTGTTCCTCAGACGCATAGCTTTGTAAGGTTAATACCTCTATCGGCTCATTGGTGGGGCGGGCTCCCATCTCAATTCGGACAAAAGGCTTTATGTAGTCGAGTTCGCTTCCCATCGTGAGGTTGGGATTGCGCGGATATTCAAATAAGAGTGTTTGCCGATATGGATCATCGTCAGCAACCAATAATTGCCACTCGAGAGATGAGTTATTTAATTCGTTTTGAAAAGAACTTTGGAGTGCAAATAAGACATCGGTCTGAACAATCTTTTTACAGGCAGCATCGAGATTCTTTATCCACTGCCTTCGTTTATTGGATGATAGAGATTTTAGTTCGTCCTCGTCCCCAAATCCTAGGTGTGATCTATCAATCGCGATGTCGATGTCCTCTGAAAATCGCTCGATGGCCCCATAACCTTTTGAAAGCGAAGTGCCTCCCTTGAAAATAAGATGTTCTCCAATGTCGGGAATAATGAATAAGCGTTTTAGCGTCCAGCAGACCCAGAAGTCTTTCTCAATTATCTGAAAGTGAACCCCTTTGGAATTTGCTGCCTCGCGAAATAATTCTTCTCGTGCTGCGTTTGATTTTTTTGCCCACATGTCCATAGTTCATTGAGTTATTTGGTCTACAATCGGCTTCATCCATTCGGAAGTTCGGTCGATGTCTCTTCTCAGTTTCTTTTTGTCGGGCTCCGAAAGGGAGGCTCTAATCTTTGCAATGGTTTCAAGGCCAATATTCTCTTTTCCTAAGTACTGGAGAGCTGATATCACGGTTCCGCTACTTTTCCCGGCTGTTGCCATTGTCTTGGGCGAGGCGTGTTTTAGTATTATTGTTTGATTTCCGATCTTAAGCTGTCTTGAGGGACCATCGGTGAGATAAACGATCCTTGCTGGAACCTGGGTCGTCAAGCCGAGGGCATTCGCTGCTTGTGCTCCTGTTATTTTTAGTGAGCTGCTGTTCTTCCCTGCGATTTCCTTTGCGACGGCCTCAATAGATGGGCTCAGGATTCCAAGAGTCGAGCTTATTTTAGGGTAATCGTAGATACCGGTTCCCAAGCGGCGGATCCGTCCGCTTTTCGCTAGACGACTTAACGCTTTGTCGATTGCATCTCTCCCTCCTAAGTCTAAAAAGTGCCTAGCAGAAAATGCCCAACCTCTCCCTTTACCTCTAATCCTGTAAAGTATTGTATTTTGGATACTTGACGACATATACTGCCCTAATAACTGTCAGAAAATATACTATATTTTTCTGACGTCTGCCAAAGCATTTTCGGTACTTTATCTCATGATACACGACGGGTCTTTCTGTAATATATATATTACAGAAAGACCCGTCGTGTATCATGAGATAAAGTACCG
>JBBQGO010000314.1:0-3806 GCA_038323125.1 Pyrinomonadales bacterium | reverse complement strand
ATTATTCCGTTGGCGAAATCATTAAACAATTGCCCATCGTACCCATGCTTACAACGCAAACCACTGTAAACATTGAGTTTAATGAATGGAGGTAAAATAAATGTGGATTTAGACGATGAAACCGAGCCCCCGAAAGGGCTTTAATGTAAGCAGGCTCACGATGCAATTCCGACGCATGACCACCAGACAATTATCAATTCTCAATTATCGATTATCAATTCGGACTAGAAGTTCCGGCCCCCTTGTTCTGTTTGATATTCCCGCCCCTCACAACTTTGTGCCGCCTCGCCCGGCAGCGGCCTTTGACAATATGGAAGAGGCAGTTTTAGAATAATCTAGTCTAAGTTCAGGGCGACCCCAAAATCGCTCCCTCTTGGATTCGGCGGAGACGGTGTGGGAGACGTCTCCGCCTTTACTTTGTGCAAATCACAGAATCGGTGGCCTGACCCCGACCGTCTTCCGTGGTAAACAACTGACCAATCACGGCATCACTATCCCACAAAGTCTCCCCGTGCATTGGAGGCGGCGATCGGAATCGAACCGTTGAATAAAGGTTTTGTAGCTCTTTATCGCTACTCCGTTACTTCGCGAGCGAACCGATCGCGCGGAACACCTTCCCCTGATCCGTTCAGAATCTTTTTGCACAACTCTGACCTGAGCATCACAACGATCTAAAAACGAAATGGCAACACGGCGTAGAGCTGCGGAATTATCCGAAGCGATCTAATCATTGCGCGACGCTGCGATTCTTTCAATTGCGTTCTCTACTGATTGGATTTCCTGGTCGGTAAGCTCCGTAAACTCCTTTTCTCGTTTGTTCTTCGACAGCGTGCCGCGATTCTGGAGAATAAATCGAATTAATAGCGAAGCTCGTCGGTCCGGCATGTCGACGATGTTCATTACCTCGGCAAGGGCCTGATCGAATAAGGCTAAGAAACCGAGTTCCTCTCGCAAGTCGCGTTGAATCGTCTCTGCGACACAGGCGTACAAATATTCCGCGAACCTCGTAGCATCCCAGTACCTATATAGGGATGACGTTTCGTTCTCCACGGTCATTACGCCTTGTGAGTCTAATGTGAATTCTATAAATGGAAGAATTGCTTTCGAGTAGCTTTCCAGAACTCGATCATAGCCGACACGTTCGCGAAGCATGACGGCAGACACCGGAAAAATTAGCGTCGGTGGAGCGAACTCGGAGCATGACAGTTGATGATGGATCAGAAAACGATGAATTCGGCCATTGCCATCTTCGAAAGGATGAACAAAGACAAATCCGAACGCCATTGCCGCAGCTGCAGCAATTGGATCGACCGATGAGTTTTGAAGTCGGCGTGTACAATCCATCCATCCTTCCATTAGATCGCCCACGTCCTCCGGTTTTGGGCAAACGAAATGCACCTGCTCGGTATAATCGCGCATAGTCTGGCCGACATAGTTCTGAATCGTGCGCCAATCCTTTGCCGCAAATCGCGGATCGACGATCTGATTCTGTAGGCCGACAAAGTTTGCTTTATCGCTCGTATCAAATGTTGCGGCGTGTTCAAGTGCCGCTACGAAACGTTCAGACCTCGATTTTCCGGCCACCTCTCCTTCGATCGCGAATGACGATTTCGTTTCCCTTGTGTATAAGAAGCGTATGGCCCGCGCCAGAATCAGCGGGTCACTTTCTTCCACGATCTCTTTTGCTTGCTTGTCGAGCCCTTCGGCCATCGCATTTTTCAGTCTGTCCGTTAGGCGAATCAGCGGGCAGTAGTTGCGGTTGCCGAGTAAGTTATCGTTGATACGCTGGCGCTTTATTTGTCTGCTGCTTCCGGTCAATTGCAATTTTGGACTGAGCAAGTCGACATATCCTGTGGGTGCTACGTCCGGAATGTCGAGGGTTTGACCGGTAAGAAGTTCGTATAAATACCATATTTTTCGAGAATACTTCCCAGTAGCTTCACTACTAACCCAAGTCTCAACGTCCTTTATGGCTACTTTTGCAAAAGCGGCCTTAAGCACACCGAGTTCTACCGGTTCATACCGCATCGCAAATTTCAGATTTTCATACAAATTATTCGTAGCATATGTTTTCGGGTACTGTTCGAAGATCGCTTCGTTCTCAATACGTGTTTTTCGCGCACCCGCCACAACGGAGGAGTGAACGGTTGGTAAAGGCGTCGTCAACTTAAGCTCTTCGATGACGGCGATAAGCCCGATCGGCCGTGGCAAGGCCTTTGATGCTTCACTTTCACTCATATATTTTCCATATCGTAAGGGCAAGATCAGATCCATCCGTATTTCTCGTTGATAACCCCTATGCTTTCCACTCCAAACGATAGTTTCACTATCCGCAATGTGAAAATCTTATCCAACTACGACTAATGTGTGAAAATCTTATCACAGGCGGACACTCGGGTGAAATTCTCATCATGGCAGGGTCTTGATAGGAAAATCGTATCGGCGACGCGATTGTTGTTGACGGTAGAAGGTCTTCGCCGGCTGTGGCAGGGCCTCGTGCAATCGTTCCGCGCCACTTAGGGGGCCGGATCTGAGATTACCGCTGCATAGAAACATTTAGTGCTATCTGTTTTCATGCCTTCTTTGTGAGGTTAGGTTTGAAGCGAATTTGTAAAAAGGTAGTTTCATAACTGAGTACAGCGCTTCGACGGCCTGAGTCAACTGCAAATTATAACACTGCTTAAATGCTGTAAGAAAAGGGATGGATTGGAGGCGGCGATCGGAATCGAACCGATGAATAAAGGTTTTGCAGACCTCTGCCTTACCACTTGGCTACGCCGCCGAAGGAGAAAAAAGGCAAAAGGTAAAAGTAAAAAGGTAAAAACAGAAACAGAATTTAGTTTAAACCATTGCCTTCGAATGCCTTCAAAACTGAAGAAAAGGCAAAAGGTAAAAGTAAGAAGGTAAAAACGGGATCTGGTTTTTACTTTTGCCTTTTTCCTTTTGCCTTCAAAACTGGAGCGGGAGACGAGATTTGAACTCGCGACTTCGACCTTGGCAAGGTCGCGCTCTACCACTGAGCTACTCCCGCGTGGGCAAGTGATAATTCTACCTTTTGCGAACTATTTGTCAAGGAATGCTGTTTCGCTTTAGCCGCAAGCGATCAATTGCCTATCGTAATATCCTTGATAAAGCTCCAGTCGCCGCTCGGGCTGATCTTGATGTTCTTAAGGCGCTTGTTTGAAACGACCATATTAGCCGGGTACCAGAGCGGCATCAAGGGGAGTTCGTTGCTGATGATCGCCCATGAACGTGCATAAATGTCTTTTGTCTGAGCAGGATCCAGCGAGTTGGCGGCAGCTTCGAGCAGCTTATCCAACTCTGGATTGGTATATCGGCTCCGGTTACAGCACGATACACTGCCGCCGGGGATCTTTGTCGAGCTAAACAGGTCGCGCAGGAATATCGGGTCCTGATTGCCGCCGACCCACACTCCCGTGTACATCTGAAACCCGCCCTGGGCGAGCTGCTGACGTATCGTTTGGCCCTCGAGCGTTTCGATCTGGACGTTAAAGCCCACATCGTTCAGCGAACTCTGGATCACCTGGGCATACTGGTTGACGGCCGCATTGCCGGAACCGTATTTAAAGCTGATCGGCTCATTCTTATAGCCCGCTTCCTGAAGGAGCTGTTTTGCCCTTGCCGGATCAAAGGTATACTGCTGTCCCGGGGAATATGCCGATGACTGCGGCGGCAGGATGGAATGAGCGATCTTTGCCTGATCGAAAAACAGGTCGGAAACTATCTTTTGCCGGTCGATCGCGTACCCGATCGCCTGCCTGATCTTTACGTTATCCAGCGGAGGT
>JBBQGO010000313.1:0-3820 GCA_038323125.1 Pyrinomonadales bacterium | reverse complement strand
TATCTGGGCGTGCGTCGCGAGGGCTCCGGAGCTTATCCCGAGGAAAACGTTTTAGGTTAGCGGGGAAGGCATTTATTATATCTCGAGGACATCTTTTCGCGTCTTGGCGGCGAAATGATGTCAACACACAGCTGCCACAGTTATCGGTCAGCGGCTCCTCCAAAATAGAACCGCAGCGATGTGTACGGCATGTGAGCCGTGTAGTTCTGGGCGGGAAATATATTGGTTATGAACGGATTTTGCCTGATCGTTTCCGCATATGAGTAATATTGATATCCCACATTCCAATCGATGTTTCTTGTGATCTTAAATGCAATTCTGACCTCAGGCATGTTGAACCGCATTGGGTAGGAATTTATAAAGTCCTGGGGCCGGGTCTCGACCAGGTCGCCCTGGCCGCGGTCGTCGTTTATGCGGTAGGCAGCGTACAGAGACATCCGCTTGATAGGCCGGGCGGAAACATCAAAGTAAAAATAGCTGTCTCGCATATAATATTCGCTGACGCCCTGCAGGAAACGCGTCGTCGGGAATATCGGGGCTTCGACCGGAACGATAATGTCCGCACGGCTGGTCAGGTGGTTATAGGTATATCCGCCGCTGAATGACAGGTCCGTCCTCGGCGTCCAATCCAAACTTCCGGAAAACACACGGCTCTTGACATTAAGCGTTGTATCGATCGACGGGAACGATACGTTGCCGGTAAAGGGCGTTGATAGGCCGGGGCTGTCGTTGTCCCTGGTAATGGCGGAAACGTTGATGGTGAAGTTGTTCATCCGCACAATGTTTCTAAACCGAAAATTCACAACATCGTTGTTAGCCAAACGGGTAAACACATTGTCTGATTGACCGACCTCGGCATCGGCATAAATGGTCCAGTTTCTGGTCGGTTTGATCTTGGTACCCGCGAGGAACGTATGTGTGTGGTTGTCGAGTTCTTCAAACGTGTTTCGCGTTGTCACGCCGGTGATCAGATTGCGGTCGATGCGGGCGAGGCGAACCTCGCGCTGAGTAAAGCGGTAGCCCAGGTGAAATGCAAACCACCTGCGCATTTGATAATCGGCCTCGATCAGATTGCTGAAGCGGCGGTAACCGGTGGTGCGGTAGGCAGCCGTATTCGTAACCGTGTCTGCCAGAGGTGAACCGCCGGCATTAGTGAGCCGCACGCGTTCGAAAAGCGTATTGTCGCCGCTGATGTTGAACTGATCGAACACAAAGGTGTTCGAAATCCGGAAATCCTCGGTAAGGCGATAGGTCAGCCCCATATCGGCACGGGTCTGCGGCCGCTTGGCCGCACCCGGCACGCTGATCATATCGGACAAAATGAAATTACCCGTGTTTGAGGCCCTGCCGGTGATCAGGTCCGATTCGTTCACCCGCGACGTGCTCTGCGAATAGATCAGTCTCGCCGTAAAATCGAGCTTATTGGCAAACGTTCTCTGGGCGTAGAAGGTGCCGAAGTTGGTTGTACCTCTTACCGGCAGCACCCTCAGAGAGTTATTGATAAATGATGAGGTCGCCGCCGGGTTGTTTCCGAGGTTAATGTCGTTGAGGAAGAATCGCGTCCTGTCCCTAAATCGCCGGAGCCCGTAATTGGCCCCGACATTGAAACCAAGCAGCTTGCCTTCCACACCGAATCGCAGATCGTTTGCCGTCGACTTGATCGTGGAATTGACCTGATACTCGTCGCGGGAGAATCGAATATTGTTTGTGCCGGCGCCGTACGTTTTGTTAAACGAATAGCCCATTCGTATGCGAAAGTCATCGCGTTCCGGAAAGATCGTCAGGTCAAAATCACCAAAGTTATGTGCAATGTCCGAGCGGTGCTGAGAGCCCCGCGGGACGAGCTCAGACCAAACTATCGCGTGGTTCTTGAGGTTGTTGTAGTACTCAACGCGCCGTACGCTCGACTCGAACTTATAGCTCGCCGCTTTGTCGATGTTCAGCCGGAACGAACCTGACGGGTCCGATCCCCAGCCGCTGCTCGTGATCAGCGCCGTGTCAAAGAACTTTTCGCCGGCCCTTTTGTTGTTCTCGATCAGTAAACTCGAATCGAACACGCGAAAGCCTGCACGATAGTTCAGATCGCTCCTAAACTTTTCGTGGTCGCCGTTCACGGACAGGCCGCGGGCGCCGAGCTCGATCGTCGACGTGATCTTGTAGTCCTGATGGATCACATCGCCGGAGGTCGCGGGCGAAGACGCCGGTGTTTGGGCGGACAGCGAGGCAGCCAGACAGGCGATCATCGCCAAGCCGGCCATTGAAAACAGATCTTTTCTATTAAAGTTCATATATCCTCCGGCCACTATCTGAAGAACAACCGACTCGAATTTGACCCGTGGATCTGTGAGTGGCATACGGTACATTGCGTCTCGCGCATACTTGCCTGGTTATGCCGGCTCGGCAGCCCCGGGGAAAGTTCATCGAAAATACCTGTATGGCACTCGATACACGTCTGCCGTATTTGTGGACGTTTGAGCAGCTTGGCATTGGCTGAGCCGTGCGGTGTGTGACAGGTACTGCAGCCTTCCAGCTTGAGCGGTCCGTGCTCGAAAACAAACGGCCCCTGTTTATTCGTGTGGCACTTGATGCACGAAGCATCGGCACCGATAGCCAGCTTGGTCTGCTTAGTTTCAAAGCCGCCGTGGGCGTTATGGCAATCGCTGCACGTCATAGTCCCTTCGAGCACCTTATGGTGAAATGGTTTTTGAAATTGTGCTTTGGTCTCGTTATGACAGCTTATGCAGAGCTGCGGCTCGCTCTGCTTTAACATCGCAGATGTTGCGAAGTTCGCACTCTTGTGTGCCGGCTCGCTTACCAGCGTCATCGAACCGGCTCTCTCAACGCCCGGGATAGTCCCATGTGAGCTATGGCATTCGGTACACCCGACGTCGTTTCGCCAATGCTCGCCGCGGCGGTAATTGTTATGAGACTCTTTGCCCGCGTGGCAGGTGAGGCACGATTCGGAAACGGCCTTTGAGTCCATTTTATTAAAGGCGATTATCGAGCCCGGAACGGTCGGGTCTTCGACGTGTTTGGCTCCGGCACCGTGACACGATTCACACCCCTGCACCTTGCCCTTCCAGCTGGGCGCATCTTTAAGTTTTGCGTGCTTTGTGCCCGCAAAGGCCTTGCCTTGGTCTTCATGACACGTCATACAGGTTTCGCTGCCGACAAAGTCATCGGGGTTGATCACCCCGGCCGAAGCCGGGATCACCCTATCGGCCTCGACGACCGCGACGCCCAGAGCCTCGGAAAACGATGCCGATATCGCCCACGTCATTACCAAGGCGGAAAACGCGGTAAGAAGAACGACTTTTAACTTGTTTGAAGAAGCCATAATGTTGCCTCCTTTGCCGGGGCCGGCAAGATGAGGAGTGTAATCTCACGCGAATGATAACGGCACTTATCGGCGGCGTATGTGAGCGTGGTCACAAATCAGGCAGAACCATTGCCGAGGTGTGCTCTGTAGTCTCACAGCGGAGTCTGGTTGGCCAAAATAAAAAGCCCGAGGCGTTTGGCTCCTCGGGCTTTGCCTGACTATCGATCATTTACTTTTCCTGCGATGGATGGTCGAACCTAATATAAAAACTGATCACATGGGCATCGTGGCTTGTATACCGCGAATCAAGCAACAGGAAACGCCTACCGTCCTGCTCGACCGAGATATCGGCAATCGGGTATGGCGACAGCGTGTTTAACGCGTAGTCGTCGAGACGATATGGCTGAAACGAATAACGAAAGCCGAGTGCCCAGTTATCAGCGATTTGATAGCTAATATCCGAGCTTAGCTCCTGAAATCGTGTCGTTGCGTCAGGAAAAG
>JBBQGO010000312.1:0-3829 GCA_038323125.1 Pyrinomonadales bacterium | reverse complement strand
ATTCAAGTCCAATTTGTCGGTCCCGGGGGCATCGACTACATCAACCCCGCCGACGATCCGCGAAAGAGCAAGAAATAGCCAGATTCCCCCTCT
The DNA here is from genome assembly GCA_038323125.1 of Pyrinomonadales bacterium. GTDB lineage: Bacteria > Acidobacteriota > Blastocatellia > Pyrinomonadales > Pyrinomonadaceae > OLB17. Next base: position 3,736 of record JBBQGO010000312.1, on the reverse strand, counting down.
TGTCGCTTCTGATCAGGCACACCAGCACTGATGGGGTATCGTGGAAAGTAAGAGAACGGGGTCAGGCTTGCGTTGAGAGTAAGAGAACGGGGTCAGGCTTGCGTTGGAGTAAGAGAACGGGGTCTAAGAGAACGGGGTCAGGCTTGCGTTGAATTTCGCTTATCAAATTCATTTTCGACGAGGCTCTTTCCGTATCGCAGTTGAGCGTTCGATCCGATGTTCTGGCTGGCCCGGTCATAACTCCGGCTCACACTGTGGAAGTGTCGATGCCGATGATCTCGGAAAGCTCGAGCAGACCGGCCCCTCGTGCTTTGGCCAAAAGTATTAGCACTTCCTTCGCCATTATGGCACGCGGACCTACACCACCGATCTCGATGGTTTGCGTTTCCGGGATCGCCTCCGCCCATGCTTCTGTATCGTTGTTGCCGCGTACTGCCAACACGGGGGCGATCTTCGCCAATTCGGTCAGTACCTCGGCCTTGCCTATGTCGCCTCCATGCAGGATCAATTCGATGCCTCTAAGGGCGTCGATTGCCTCCGGCCTCAGCAAGCCATGCGTATCCGAAATAATACCGATCAAGCGTTCAGCAGACATTATCCCATCAGCTTTGCGAGCACGTCTCGATCCTTGCCTGGTACTTGAATATTGGCACCTGCCGACGCTAAAAGAGGTAACGCAAGTTGGGGCCGAAATCCGGAACCTCACCGCTCTTAACGGCCGCCTTCCACTTATTGAGCAACGAATGTTCTTTATCCCAGAATTTGGAGCAGAGGTCAAAGTACTCCAGAACCGCTTCAGTTTCCCCTTTCTCAAGCATCTCCGAAGCAAGAAGCATGTTGGGGCCAAAGCTATTCAACTGGGGGGATCCGGGAGTTCTTCCGGCTGCCAAAAGATACATCGCTGCTTTTTCGTTATTTTTGTCTACGAGAGCAATTCGGCCGAGTACAAGATTTGCAACATGTATGGCGTTGCCGTAATTCCAATTGTCCTTCCACGATGCGGCTTGCCTCAGCAGGTCCTGCGAAAGGGACTGCGCCTTGGACATGTCCCCGGCCTTAAAAGCAGCCGGTGCCGCTTTTGTTGCTTCATAAAAACCGGCTGCGGGATCACGTGGTTCCTGAGCTGTGCATGGGATGGCCAAGGCAGTTGAGAGCAGAAATACAAAGGTTGAGAACCTTATGTATTTGAGCAGTAATTTCATCTGATTTATCCTCCTGTGGAAATTAACTGGTAAGTAGCACGCTTTGGTAATCAAAGAGTTCCCCTTTCCTTAACACGCAGATATGCCTCGAGCAGTTTAGGGGCGAGAGTCTGTGCAGTTAATGTCGAGCCCCGCGGTCGCCGCCGACAATGCCCGCCAAACAAAAGTGACCGGGCAGCACAAGGCTGCTCAGTCACGTATAAAAGAACTCCACGAAGAATGGGAAACGTCGGCCGGCCAACTCGCCTAATTTCTAATATCGGTATTCAGACGGCCGATTCCACACACTAGAGCTCGCCTGCGCTGCATGCGCGCGAGCCGACAGCGGCACAACCTTTTGCCAGTTCGCCGACGAAAGATAGAGCGAGCTTTGTGAATCGCATCGCATGATTAGCATTGTTGTTGCTGACCGATATTGTGTCAGTCGTCCTATGGATATTGGGGTTATCGTCATTAATCGTCGCCTCAAACGGCATCGATGCCGGATAGCTCTTGTTGTGCCATGAAGCGTGGTCCGAGCAGGCATAGCCGCAAGCCGACGTCGTGATATTCAGCCCCGGCTGATACGTATTGATCAGGTTTGTCACGAACTGATTTTGAGCGGCATTTGTATAGTCCGTGAACATCACGATGTCATATCCCAGCGCGCCTCTATAGTTGGTCATATCGAGCTGCATCACACCGATGACATTCTTGTTGGTGTTTCGATATGACGTTGCGATCGCGTTGGAGCCCCGCAGGCCGACCTCTTCAGCGGCATAAGCCATGAACTGGACCGTGCGTTGCGGCCTGAAACGCGTCGCCGCCATCACGCGGATCGCCTCGGTAAGGTTTGCGATGCCGGATGCGTCGTCATCGGCACCCGGTGCCAAACCGGTTGTACTCGAGCTGTTGATCGAGTCCTGATGCCCCCCGATCACAACGATCTCGTTCGGAAACCTCGTGCCTCTGAACGTCAGTATTATCGACGGCTGCGGCGACGTTGTGGTCGGATGCGTAAAGTATTCGATCGACGCCGACTGGCGGTCGTACTGGGTGATAAGTGACGCCCATCTGTTATAGATCCAGTTCGCCGAGTCGATCCCGCTCGGCTGGTTGTAGCGGCGATTGGGGAACGCCGAAAGGTCGATAATAACCTGCCGTGTGTAGGGCTCGCTCACGGTGCTGAGCATCGTATTGACCGCTTCCGGATTATTGATCGTATAGTCCACGAGCGGGGTCTCGTTCTCCACGGTGGCGAAGTTTCTCACAAATTCCAAAGCATCGGACTCGCTCGAGTGGGCAACAAAGCCGCTGCATTTATGAAAGTTGTCGTGCATCGCGCGTGACAGCTCTTCCATCTGCAGATCGTTAAGCTGGAGGATCGCGATGCCGCTCGAGACCTGTTGGACCCGTGCGTTTGCCAGGCCTGAGCGGTCTTTCGGGCCGCGTTCCGCCATGATGTGCTGTAATTCCGACGCGTCGACCGAGATCCAGTGCTGACCCGTGACCGCGCTTGCGCCGCCGGTCTGGAGAAAGGCAATAGCCACTAGACAGGTGATAACCGATGAAAAAAGAAAGGCTCTAACGTATCTCGACATGATATTGCTCCTGAATATTAAGCTGTGCCCCCCAATCCGTAATCATACTCCAAAACCCGTTATTCAGCACCCGCAATATCAAGATTCCATGAGAAGAACGGGAGAAGAACGAAAAGCGTGCTTTTTGCTTTTCAAGCAGGGCAAGGTACTTTATGTGGTCTTCGGGCGAATGGAAGATGTCCTGTCGCGCGTTGCCGCGAGTGATCAGATGATAAAGCCCGCCATCTACCTCGATCCTGGGTTTCCGCGCCATACCGTGCGATTGTAGCACCCTTTCCGCGCGATTGAAGACCAAATCGAACTCATTTGTTTGTCTTAGCGCAGGCGAACCACTCATAAGTTGTTTTGCATTCCTGTGGACCCGAATCAAATTCCAAGCCGATAATCTCGCTGATCTGGGTCATTTGTTTTGATTCGCGGCATTTATCGTGGCCTTCAATATATCTGTAGTTTCTATAAGTATTGTTCTCGCTAATTTCGACGACAAGGCTGATACCGTCAAGAATGTTTATATCGCATTCATTCTCGGCTGTATACGGAAGCAGCCATAGGCCTTTCTCCCTTAACTGGCCCAAAAAGATTTGCCAACCCGACTCAGGAGTTCTCAGTTGTTTTACTTCGGCTGCGTGAACTTTACCGTGTTCGTCAGTTTTCAAGCTAAGATGAAGGCCCGACCATTCATCGTTAACTCGCTTGATAAAAACCCCTTCGAGCGTTGGTAAAGAATATGCACGCCAAATTCTTACCTCAATGTCATCGACTCCAAGACTGGCCTCTCTCAAGTCCGGCAGGTCAGCGAGCCTTGTAGCCAGCTTGATGTCCTTGGAAAAGAAGGAATCGAAACGCGAGATCGAAACAATGTCGGGCCCTTTTTTAGTCTTTTCCCGATTGAACTCACAGGCTGCACCAGCAACGCCTACGAAAAAAACAAGAACGGCACCCATTACGCGCTTT
>JBBQGO010000311.1:0-3838 GCA_038323125.1 Pyrinomonadales bacterium | reverse complement strand
CCCATATCGCGTGGTAAGCGAACTCGGTACCGGCGGCATGGGTGCTGTTTTTCTCGCTGAAAGGACGGATCGAAAGTTTGAGCAGCGGGTCGCACTTAAATTACTTAAACGTGAGATCAATACAGCCGAGCTGCGCCGCCGTTTCCAGGTCGAGCGAGAGATACTTGCGTCGCTCGAACACCCCAACATCGCAAGATTGCTCGATGCCGGAACATCCGAGGACGGCACACCTTTCATCGCTATGGAGTATGTCGACGGCCTTTCGATCGTCGATTATTGCAATGTACATAATCTCGATCTAAATGACCGTCTCGGACTATTCCGGAAAGTTTGCTCGGCAGTCGAATACGCACATCAAAATCTCATAGTGCATCGTGATCTCAAGCCCTCGAATGTGCTTGTCACCTTCGACGGGACGCCAAAGCTCCTTGATTTCGGTATTTCCAAGATATTGATCGCCGGACAGTCGGACGCGGACGCGGCGACTATCACGCGTCTCGGTGTGATGACGCCGTCATATGCATCGCCCGAACAACTTCTGAAAAAAAGTGTTACCACCCTATCGGACGTGTACAGCCTGGGCGTGATCCTGTTCGAACTGTTGAGCTCGCACCGTCCGTTCGAGGAGACAGAACATGATCTGCGCGCGATCTACGACGCGGTCATAGAAAAAGAACCTGTCCCGCCATCGACGATGATAGGCAAAGCAGCCATACCGATGGGCCGAGCGGACTCAGTCGACGGCCATAAGCCGGGTGATGAAGCCGATACCCAACGCCAGCACGCCAGAAGGACTGGGCCCACGCCGATGTCTCTTTCCTCGCAGAGCGTTCGGGGCGACTTAGACAACATCGTGCTCAAGGCCATGCGAAAAGAACCCGAACGCCGCTATTCGTCGGTCAGCAATCTCGCCGATGACATTCAACGGCACCTCATGGGGCTGACGGTAACGGCCCGGCCAAACACGTTTGCCTATCGCACCAGCAAATTTGTAAAACGAAATCGAGCCAGCGTTATAGCTGCCGTCGTGGTTGCTCTGGCTATTGTTGCCGGCCTTGCCGCCACACTATGGCAGGCACGCGTCGCTCAGGCAGAGAGGGCGAAAGCTGAGAAGCGTTTTAATGACGTACGGGCTCTGGCAAATTCAAACCTTTTCGATGTATATCCCGAAGTCGAGAACCTCGAAGGTTCACTCAAAGCACGCGAGGCGATCCTGACCAACGTACTTGCATATCTCGACAGCCTTTCAAGCGAAGACGTCGATGACCGCGAGCTGCAGGGCGAACTTGCCACCGCGTATGAAAAAATCGGCGACGTACAGGGAGCACTTAACAACTCCAGCCTTGGCAATATCAGAGCCGGCCTGCAGAGCTATGAAAAGGCCCAAAAGCTGCGCGAAGCCATACTCGCAGCCGACCCGAATGACCTCGAAGCGAAAGAAAAGCTCGCGAATAACTATTATGTTATGGGCCGCACTCTCTGGAATGACAGCCAGACCAAACTCGCCGAAGATTCGTTCTTAAAAGCCCTTACGCTGAGGCGGGATTTGGTCGCTGCTTTGCCGGATTCGGTCCAGATGAAGGACCGCCTGGCCGTTTTACTGCTCGATTACGGGGCAATTCCCGCATTCAATTCTCAGGCACAAAAGGCCCTCACATTATTTGACGAGGCACTCCTAATAATTGAGGGACTGCGTCAACCCGATCCGGATAATCCGAACTTAAAGAAAACGCTGACGCGCGGATTGCGGATCCTCAGCAAGGCAAAATCGGCGCTCGGCGACCATGAGGGAGCGGTCAAGGACCTTAACTATGCGTTAGAAATTAGCCATGAACTCGCAAAGCATTTTCCGCAAGACTTTCGCGTGCTGCGCAGCGTCTGGCTTACCCAGACGATACTCTGCGAGGCTTATATAGACAGAGGCACTAACGCGGACGTTGTGGGGGCGTGTCTGCAAACGATCCCGTTTCCGACAAACGCGCTGCAAAAGGAACCGGAGAACGGTGTTGTGGCATATGATCTGGCCATTGCGCAGTTCAACCTTTCACGGGCCCACCGGCTAGCGGGCGATCATCGGTCGGCGATCGCTTCGGCAAAGAAAGCGATAGAGGTGATGAATACCTTAGCCGTCAAAACTCCGGAAAATCTGGAATACAAGCGAAACCTGGCGATATACAATACTGAGATCGCCCGTGCGCAACTCAAGTTGGAGCAGTATGAGGAGGCGGTTGGGATTTTGAATAAGGTGATCGTAACCCTGATCCCGATTGCCGAAGCCGATAAAGAGACGACGACCAATCGATTGGATATTGCGGTTGCATACCAGCTAAAGGCCCAAGGCCTTTTCCGAAAAGGAGACAATGCTCAGGCAGTTGAGCTTATCGATAAAGCCATCGTTCTCATCAAGGAGCTGCAGGAGCTTAACTCCCTGAGCGAAGGTAATAAGCATCTTTTAGCAGAGATGGAGCAGGAAAGGAACCTATACGCCGGCCAGGCCGCAAGTGGATAATTGAACCTAAGAACCGGCGGCTAAAGGAGTATCACCCTGCCGGTCGAGTTCGATTCGCGTGCCGCATCCAACACTCGCTGTACCCTCAACCCATCGGGGAAAGACGCAGCAAATTCGACCGACCTGTTCTTCTCTTGCATCGCCTTAATGATCTCAGGAACAAACTCCATGAACCCACGCGAAAATCCTGTATCCGCGACGCCGGGGATGGGACGGCCCAGATCGACCTCGATCGATTCCCATTTGTCATTTCCTGCCCTCGCAATAAATAGCTCACCGCGATGCTCTATCCTCATCGCCCCCTGGGTGCCATAAAACTCAATACGGTTCCTATATTTAGGATATTCACTCATTGAGATCGAAACGAGGCCGGTGGCATCGGCCGTAAGTTCACCATCGGCAAAGCGAAGGAGCATATTCGATTCGTCATCGCTCGATACCGTGCGCGGTTCCCCGGCCGTGTCGGTCCGCTGTTTGATGTGGGTTTGCAGTTGGCAAATAACGCTGTTCACGTCGGTGTCTAGAAACCAGTTGAACGAATCAATAACGTGTGAGGCGATCGCTCCCAACGCACCGCCGCCGACCGACGCGTCCGACCACCAATTCCATGGCAGCGACGGATCGCCGCGATGCGGTGCTTGAAAGAGGGCCTTAGCGTGGCGGACCTTTCCGATCGCTCCGTCACGCAGCAAACCGTAAGCGATCTGCCGCCCAGGCTGAAAGCGGAGTTCGTGATCTATGATGGCAAGGATCGGTTTACCCGCGGCAGCGGCCGCCATCTCCTCGGCCTCAGCGACATTCATCGCCATCGGTTTTTCACATAGGACGGACCGTTCCTCACCAATGGCAAAGAGAGTCATCTCGCGGTGCAGATCAGGAGGTGTTGTTATAACGACCAAATCAACGTCAGGATGTGACACCGTCAAGCGCCAATCCGATGTAAAATGCACTATTCCAAATTCTTCCGCAGTGGACCGAGCATTTTTCAGGTCTCTGCTCGCTACCGAAATCACTGTCGCCCCATCACACGCTGCAAAAGCGGGTATTTGGACCTTTCGCGCAAATCCTGTACCGATTACGCCGATGCCGATTTTTTTCATTCTCGAATTGAATAGACCGTCTAAATAAAAAAAGTGTAAGGACAGTTCCCTACACTTTCAACAAATGGCCGCAGCACAAATAAACTAGTAGAGTTCTTTGAAAAACCCTTTGGAAAGGCATCAAAGTTAGTAAAAGAGAAGTATATAATGGGTGAATGAAAAACGAGCAATTGACGTTGATGGATGCGGTATTGAGTATGAGTCGGCGAAAGAAGGTGAGCCGGGCGGT
>JBBQGO010000310.1:0-3840 GCA_038323125.1 Pyrinomonadales bacterium | reverse complement strand
ATAGTGCCTGAAAAGATCGTCACGAAAACCTTGATCGGGTTGAAAGTTCCGGATATAAAGCTCTTCCTTGATGCCTGCGTACTTCACGCGTTTTTCCCCGGGCAGGCCTAAGGCGTCGAGCACTGCCTCGGGAATGCCCTCAGGCACCACGACCCGCGTGGAGAAACGATTAAAGATCGTGGTCTCCGTAAATTCGTAATCGTACATCGTTACGGCCGGGATCTTGAGCCAGCGGGCGGCAAGCACCATCGAGCGCGAACCGTGGCTCACAGCAACGGCGATACGTTTTCGCCCATTATCCGGGCGGCGTTTGATATACGCTACCAACTGCTTGGCACGGACCAGCAGTCCGCCGAGCTTGTTGACCTTGCTTTTGCCATAGTGCCGTCCGATCACCGTAACGTCGTCGTCGAGCCCGGCAAGTTTTAGCAGTTCGAGAGTTTGAGAATGATCGCGTGCGGTCAAGACCACTTCGACCCCGCGGCCGCGATAGTGCCTGATCAGCGGCGCAAAGAGCGGGACGTGAGGCGAGTTATCGAGATCGATCCATATTGCCTGGCTGCGAGGGTCCAATGGATGAGTTACTCCTTGGCTGCGGCGCTAAGGTGCGGCGAGGCCGTCAACACACCGCAAACCTCCTGGATCATTTCACGAGTCAGCTCGGCATACATCGGCAGCGAAAGTAGTTTACCCATCTGCGAGTGAGCGACCGGAAACTCCTCCGGCCGGTGCCCGAGGTGTGAATAGGCCTCCATAAACGGGATCGCGATCGGGTAATGGATGCCTGATTCAATGCCGGCTTCGCTCAACCGGTTCTGAACCGCGTCCCGATCATCGGTCCGAACAACGTAGAGGTGATAGGTGTGATGTGCATGGTCCGCTTCGCGCGGGCAGATCATACCGCTGCCCGCCAGAAGTTCGTTGTAGATCCCAGCATTCGCCCGCCGCGCCGCGAGCCAATCGTCAAGATGCGGCAGCTTTACCGAGAGCACAGCGGCCTGTATGCCGTCCATCCGGCTGTTTCGTCCGATGATCGTGTGGCGGTTCTTTGCCGCCTGGCCGTGGTTCGCGATCAGGCGGGCGCGTTCGGCAAATTCGCCACTGTTGGTAACGATCGCCCCGGCGTCTCCGACCGCTCCGAGGTTCTTGCTGGGATAAAAACTGTAGGTCGCTGCATCGCCAAAGCTGCCTACCTTTCGTCCGCGGTAGATAGCACCGTGCGCCTGCGCACAATCTTCTAAAACCTTGAGGCCGTGCTTTTGAGCGATCGTCATTATCGCGTCCATATCCGCGGGCAGGCCGTATAAGTGCACGGGGATGATAGCTTTCGTCCGCGGCGTGATCTTTTCTTCGATCCCGGGCGCATCGATGTTGTAGTTGTCGGGATGGCAGTCGACAAATATCACGTCAGCACCGATATTGGTCACGCCCTCGGCCGTAGCGAGGAACGTATTGGCGGGAACGATCACCTCATCCCCGGGCTCAACGCCGATCGCCCTCAGCCCGATCTCAATTGCGTCAGTGCCGTTCGCCACGGCAACGCAGTGTCCCACGCCAATGTACTCAGCGAATGAATGTTCAAAAGCCGCGGCATAACTGCCGCTGATAAAGGCAGTTCTAGAAACGACCTCAGCGATAGCGGCGTCTATCTCGTGCTTTAGGCTCTGATACTGCGCTTTTAAATCAACAAAAGGTACGTGCATTGTATAAGAGGAAAGACAAAGGCCATCCTGCCTGGGAAATAAGGACTATTATGCGGCATGGGCCGGTTCTTGCAAACCGGGGACATTTCGCCCGGCGGGCAGGGCTTGACCTTTCGAATCCTCGAATCATTAAGAACGGACAAGTCTCGATCCGTTTGACCGGCCAAACCTCCGGGCCGCAGCTCCGATAAGGAAACTAATTCCACCGGCCGCAACTATCAGCAGGATGTGCGGCGTTGCAAGAACATATCGATATTCCGTGTGGATCAATGCCTGAACGGTCATGTAATACAACGGGACGATCATGAGTATCATAACGCTTGTTCTCTTGTCAGCGTCTCGCAGGAACGCTATTAAGCCGAACAAGATCAACGGTAAAAACACGGCCGTAACAAACAGGCGCTGAAACAGCTTGAGCGGCATGTTCAATGCGTAGAGAGGGCCGGGTGTTGTCGTCCGTTCATCTCGTTCAGGAGCGATCACCGGTATACGCTCGAATCGGAAGGTCGAGATGCCGCGATGAATGACGCTGGTCAGGTACCGGACCGGATTCTCCGCGACCACCTGCAAACCGAATCGCATTCTTGCTCGCTCCCGCTCAACGCCGTCCGGATTATATAGATAGCCGTAGTAATCGGGCCGGCCTGCGAGGCGCGCATCCAGTTCCATCACCTGTTGATCAGTTTTTGGCAAACCGAGTGTGCCGTCCACCTCATAGTCGCCAAGCCCCTCGACAAAAGTTGTTCCCATGCCGAGTGACAACGGAATAAAGGCGTGAAAGTACGCCAAGTTGCGGATCGTTATCGGCGAAATAACAACAATAAAACTTGCTATCAGCACCAGGCAAAACTTCGCTCTTACCTCCTTTGGCAAAATGAAAAATGAGACGGCGGCAAAGTAGAGGGGCAGTACGAGAGCGTTTGACCGCAGCCAGCACGAAACGCCTATCGATGCACCGCACAGGATCGCCATCGCCAGATTTTTGTCTTTCAGCGCTCGCACCAGTGCATAAACGGCCAACAGGATCGGCAATACGCTTAGCTCATCAGGCAAAAGGAGAGCTGAATGATAAGCAAACTGAGGCGACATTGCAGCGAGAAACCCCGCAATCGCCGCAGTGAGGAAACCAAACGACGTAAAGGCGATCAGAAACACCAGAATTGGTGCCAGCGAATTTATTAGAATCTGTACGGTCCGAAATGCCGTGATGCCTTCAAACAAACTTCCCACGGCCGCGATCAGTATCGGATACCCAGGGGGGTGCAACAGAATGGTCGCGTCCGATGGTGGATTTGGGCCCGCAATAAAAGTTTGCAGATCGCCCCGGAGAAGAGTCGTTGAATCCTGGAAGTAGATGGCCGTGACAACATGCTGAACCTCGTCCATGCCCACCTTGTTGTTCTGCCAAACGATCAACCGCACTCCGGCAGAGACCATGAACAGCGTCAAACATACCAGGAAAAAATTTCGCTTAGTCATAAACGACAAGTGTGAGACGTTAATCCAAAAACCTCTGCACCCACAGCTCGAATGTCAACAATTGAAAAACCTGCAGATTCAGGTCCTCTTTGCCTGAAAGATTAGTGTCTATCATCTTACGGACCCCGGCGGGATCGAAATAGCCTCGCCTCGCCAGAGTTTCCGCAGAGAGCAGATCATCGACCATTGGGCGTAGATCGCCGCGAAGCCATGATCGTATCGGTGCACCGAATCCCGCCTTTTTTCGCCAGATGATCTCGCGCGGTAAAAGGCTCTCGGCAGCTTTTTTTAGAACATATTTTCTCTTGAGGCCCTTTATTTTGAGCTCACTAGGAATCCGCGCAGCGAGTTCAATTAGATCCTTGTTAAGGTACGGCACACGAACCTCCAGATTTGCGGCCATCGAGCTCTTGTCGGTTGTGTCGAGGTTCAACGCCGGCATGAAGGTCTTGAAATCAACGTAGAGCATCCTGTTAATCGGGGACACGTGCCGGCACTTATCAAAATAGCGTTTATGGTACCGGTAAGGGTCGCCAAGGTTGGCTGTCAGATCACGGGCCAGCACCTGTCGCTTAAGGCCCTCGTTAAAGTATGTTCCGAATCCGAGATAACGGTCCTCAAAATCCATTGCGGCACTTCTGGCAAACTTTTTCAGGTT
>JBBQGO010000309.1:0-3841 GCA_038323125.1 Pyrinomonadales bacterium | reverse complement strand
GTCCACTCAATATACTTTTTCGAGTCAAACTTTTTACCCGTACTTCCGCTTGTCATATCCATGATCCGCATACCGGGAATAGTATAGGCGGTACCGGCGCTGATTACACATCCCCGACCAGATGTGGTATCGGCTGCGGGCATGATGCCCGGCCGGAAACACAGCGACAAGTCGCGTGGGACGTGTTTTCGCGACGAATTGGGATCATATTATTCGCGATCCGGGTTATCTCCTTCCCGAAGAATGTCAGATCTTTCGCGAGAAGGTTGAGATCCTTCGCGACTGGGATGGAATTGTTCGCGAAAGAGCCATTATCAGTGGCACGGGCGCACGCGTTTTAACGATAGAGTTGGCATCTATCGCGAAAAAGTTCTCACCGTTCGCGATTAAGATGAGGAACCTAACGATTGGGAACCCGGCGCTCCCGAAGAAAACGAAGCCCTTCGCGAAGAAGTTGATACTTTTCGTGAAGAAATAATACCTGCTGCTTAACGAGGTTTACCTTGACCGCAGCGGCGGAAGGCTTCTCAGCAAATGTTCTAATAATGTGGAGGTCAGGCTGGTTCGACTGTAGAATTTAAACCTTTTCAGGTTCGATCGTCTTGTTAAAATCGAGATCGAGGCCGTCGTCATCCGCCCCGACACGGACGCTGCCGCCGTCGGCGAGCTTGCCAAACAGTATCTCGTTGGCGAGCGGCTGTTTGATCTTTTCGTGGATCAAACGGGACATGGGACGTGCGCCATAGCGGGCGTCAAAGCCGTTCTTAGCAAGCCACTCGCGCGCCGTGTCGGTGAGTTTTATGAGAACGCGTTTTTCGGCAAGCTGGCCGTTGAGCTCGTTGATGAACTTGTCGACGATGAGCTTGATCACATCGATGTCGAGAGCGTGGAACGGCACCCATGCGTCGAGCCGGTTGCGAAACTCGGGCGTGAATGTCCGCTCGATAACGCCTTTGGCGTTGCCCTTTGTGTCGGACGAATTGCGAAAGCCCATACCGCCGGACGAGAGTTCGCGGGCACCGGCATTCGTCGTCATGATCAGGATGACGTTACGAAAATCGGCCTTTTTGCCGTTGTTGTCGGTCAGCGTCGCTGAGTCCATTACCTGCAGCAAGAGGTTAAAAAGGTTTGGATGCGCCTTTTCGATCTCGTCGAGTACGAGCACGGCATGGGGCGTACGCATAATGGCCTCGGTCAGCAGCCCGCCCTGATCAAAACCGACGTATCCCGGCGGAGCGCCAATCAACCGCGAGACCGTGTGGGGCTCGGCATACTCGCTCATATCGTAACGCAAAAATTCGACGCCGAGGATCTCGGCCAATTGCTTTGCGACCTCGGTCTTACCCACGCCGGTTGGGCCCGAGAACAGGAACGAGCCGACCGGTTTTGTCTGATGGCCGAGCCCCGCCCGCGAGATCTGGATAGCGTCTACAATGTTATCGATCGCCTCATCCTGGCCGAAAATTACCTTTTTAATGTCCTCGCGGAGCGATTTGAGACGCTGCCGTTCATCGGCGACAACGGTCTTTGGCGGTATCTTTGCCATCCGCGCGATCGTGTTCTCGACCATCTGCACAGTGACTTTTTTAGGACGCCGGCTCTCAGGCAGCAGCTTGACCGAGGCACCAACCTCATCGATCACGTCGATCGCCTTGTCGGGCAGGAAGCGGTCATTGATATACTTGCCGGCCAGTTCGGCGGCTGTGCGCAGCGACTCATTGGTGTATTTGACGCCGTGATGCTTCTCGTAGAATTTTTTGAGACCTTTCAGTATCTGATACGTTTCGTCAATAGTGGGCTCGTTGATGTCGATCCGCTGAAAGCGTCGTGCGAGGGCGCGGTCGCGGTCAAAGGCGGCCTTGTACTCGGCATGCGTCGTCGACCCGATACAACGCAGATCACCGGCGGCAAGCGCGGGTTTGAGTATATTTGACGCGTCCATCGAACCGCCCGATACTGCCCCCGCCCCAACGATCGTGTGGATCTCGTCGATAAACAGGATGGCGTTCTCCTGCTGTTTCAGTTCGTTAATGATCGCTTTGAAACGCTGTTCAAAATCACCGCGGTACCGCGTGCCCGCAAGCACAGCACCCATATCGAGGGCGAAAACCTTTGCGTCGGCGAGCACCTCAGGAACGGCTCCCTCGCTGATCCTGAGCGCCAGCCCTTCCGCCAGAGCTGTCTTACCGACGCCGGGCTCACCTACATAGAGCGGGTTGTTTTTCTTTCTCCGGCACAGTATCTGTATCGTGCGTTCGATCTCAGGTGCACGGCCGACCAGCGGGTCTATCTCGCCTGCGGCTGCCCGCGACACGAGTTCGACCGTAAAGCTCTCGAGCGGATTTTTACGCGGAACGGGCATGCCGCCGTCAAAGTCGTCTTCATCGATACCATCAGGCAGAGTGCCATCCGAATCGATCTTTGATATTTTATGTGAGATGTAATTGAGTATGTCGAGCCGCGTCACACCCTGCTGCAGCAGCAGGTAGACGGCATGAGAGTTCTCGGCCTGATACATGGCCGCCAGGATGTTGCCGCCGTCGACGGCACCCTGGCCGCTCCCCTCGGCCTGCAGAACGGCGTATGAAATGGTCGACTGGAATGTCGACGTAAGCTCGGGCATCGTCCGAACGTCGTCCGGGATTTTTTCGAGCGAGTCCTGGAAATACTCCTCCAACGCCCGTCCCAACTCCTCAAGCTGGGCGCCGCAGTTGTACAATATCACGCGCGCGGCGGCATCCTCGAGCAGTGCGAATAGCAGGTGCTCAAGCGTCACAAACTCGTGCTTATGCTTTACCGCCTCATCAACGGCATAGCTTAATGTTTCTTCCAACTCTCTCGTCAACATGCAGACACTATCTTAACAGTTTTCGCGTTATTGGAAATAGATGCTGTCGGGAGCTATACAATCCGGACGCCCTGTGGATGGATCTCCGAGACGTATATGTTGAATGCGATGCCTGTGCGGCCATATACGTCGGTCATCGCAGACCTGACGCTTTCGGCGGTTGCTAGGGTTTCACTCAGCATAAATATAGAAGGGCCGGAACCTGAAATACCGCCGCCCAATGCTCCCGCGTCGAGCGATGACCTCTTAACCTCGTCAAACTTGGGGATCAAAGCTTTGCGGACCGGCTCAACGATCTTATCGTCCATCGAGCGGGCCATCAGGCCGTAGTCGGCGCTGGCAAGCGCGGCAACCAATGCACCGAGATTGCTCCAGTTGATCACTGCATCGCTCAAAGGGACCATCGATGGCAGGATGGAGCGGGCCTCGGACGTTTTGATCTCGATCTGCGGATGAATGACGGTCGCGAACATAGGTGGAAAATCGAGAGCGACTATATCGAGGGGATCGAGCGAGCGAACGAGCGTAAAACCGCCGTAGATGCAAGGCGCAGCATTGTCAGCGTGGGCGGCCCCGGACGCCAACTTTTCGCCCTCCATCGCAAACCCAACTAGTTCAGGCAGTGAGAAACGGCCCTCGAGCAGGTGGTTTGCCGCGACAACCGCTCCGCACGAGCTTGCAGAGCTAGATCCAATACCGCTTCCCGGCTTTATGTTTTTTGTGATCTCGACCTCAAAACCGTGTTCCAACCCGGCCGCGTCCATCATCGCCTGAAGCGCGACACCGGCCACGTTTTTGGCCGCCTCGGTCGGCAGCCCGTACGCGTCGTGATGGGTTATCCGCACCTCACGCTGATCGATCCGGCGCACGGTCATTACGTCGAAGGGTTCGGCAAGCGCAAAGCCGAGGCAATCGAACCCGCATACCACATTCGATACCGTCGCCGGCGAGTGGACAGTTATCTCGTGCATATTTCTTAAACAAATCGAAACG
>JBBQGO010000308.1:0-3845 GCA_038323125.1 Pyrinomonadales bacterium | reverse complement strand
CTTCCCGCCATATCAAGCCGTCTTTGTATCGAGGATGGCCGTAAATGAGCTGATCGCACTCACACTCGAAGATCTCCGCGACGCGATCTCCACCGAAGAGATGCGACGAATGAATCTCGAGGTCGACGGCAACAAACGCACACCCAAAGAGGTCGCCCAACAATGGATCGCCGGCCGATAGTTCGCAATAAAAAGTGAGCCCCCATCTAACAAGATGAGTGGTCCGTGCAGATTCTCCCCACCTTTATTGTGTGCTCCGTCCGACTTTTCGTATGGTTTTCAAGCGCGAACGTGGGACATTACCGTTCCTCAGGATAGGTAGCTCGCACGATCTCTGTTCGCGGAAAACCCGTTTCGAGCCATTTGAACCCGTAAACGCGGGTCCGATCAAATATAAGAAAGAAAAATAATTGACCAAATAGGGACTAACCATATCTAATACTCGTAGGTGTTTTTCAATGACAACACCTGGATTAGGATTGACATCAAATGCGATGTCGGGGATAATTCCCCCTCACCTCAGCGGAGGACAAGCTTTATGGCGACACCGATTAATTGCGAAGAGTTAAAGAAGCCAAAGGTTCGCACCGTACGCCCGGATGCGGCTCAAACGGCGAAAGATCCCGTGCGGCCACAAGTTGCTAAGCTTATACAGAAGGTGATGGTTGAAAATGCTCCAACGTGGAAAGAACTAGCGAAGCGCTAACACTTGACGAAATTGTTGAAATAAACCGCCAACAGATTGAGTTCTTCGGCGGTTTATTTTTGCCTCCCGAAAACTTCCATAATAGATCTTCATTAGAATATGCCCTGGAGTCCCTGGATGCTGAAGTGTTTGGGCAACCTATGTGTCCAACACTAGCCGATAAAGCCGCATTGTTGGGATTTACCATCATTCAGAGCCATGTCTTTCATGACGGCAACAAGCGTACTGCCCTTAGTTCGATCCGAGTCCTACTGCTACTGAACGGGCTTGATCTGGATCTTGAGACAGATACAGTGGATCAAATCGCTCTAGACTACTGTATCGAGATCGCGGACTCACGGAGAACTAAAGAGGATTTCAGCGATTGGATCGCGGAGAGAATGATCCCCTCTGATGTCTAGATTGTCGACTAAATGAAACGAAACACGAACCGCCGACATATTATACTAAATAACTTGCATCCTCTGTCCTTTTAATATAGTATTACTGGTTTGACAACTCCGTATCTCATTCATCGACGGTAAACTCGCTCTTATGTTAGAGCGTAATAGATAGTTCGAGAGACGGTTCACTTATAACTGTTAGAAGAGGTTCCATAATTGTGAACCCCTCGAACGCAGAGCCTTCCTTGCTACCGTTTCACTGAAGACAACTCCTCGTTAGTAACTTCTTATTACATCCCGAAGAAAATTGGTCGGACCCGTGCCGCAGGTTTATTGTAAATACTGCAGTGCGGCATTAGGACAAAACCGCAAGGTGCTGCCCAAATGAACGCGAACCGCTCTTCTGTAGATACATAAATATTAATTTAAATGACTTTTAGAGATTTAGGCTTGCTGCCCGTTTTCACGGACAAATGCGAGCAGATGGGCTATACCCAGCCTACACCAGTTCAAGAACAAGCAATTCCGGTCCTTTTACAGGGCGGGGACATCATCGCTTGTGCCGAAACAGGCACAGGCAAAACGGCGGCTTTTTTGCTGCCCATACTTCAAATGCTCGGCGACAACAAGGGCAAACCCGGAACGAGAGTTCTGGTGCTGTCACCAACCCGCGAGCTAGCTAACCAGACCGAGGCCGCGTGCCGCGAGTTTGCACCTAAGGGAATAACCTGCACGGCCATCATCGGCGGAGCCGGTTACAAACGCCAGATGGATTCGCTCCGTCGCGGCGCAAATATCATCATCGCGACCCCTGGCCGCCTGATCGATTTTATGGACCAAGGGCTCATCAATTTCAGCAGCCTGACGCATCTCGTCCTCGACGAGGCCGACCGCATGCTCGATATGGGCTTTTTGCCTTCGATCAAGCGGGTGGTCAAGGCGATCCCGGCAAAACGACAGACACTGTTCTTTTCAGCGACGATGTCGCCTGAGATCGAGCATATTGCCTATTCAATGCTCAAGGATCCCACTTTTATCGAAGTCAGCCCTCGCGGCAAAGCCTCGGGCCTGATCGAACAGACGGCATATCCGGTTGCACAGCAGTCGAAAATGCCTTTGCTGCTCGACCTGCTGGACAAGGAGGACTTTGATCGCGTGCTCGTGTTTACGCGAACCAAGCGTGGTGCCGACCGTTTGGCCCATATTTTGGAAAAGCGTTCACATAAATCGAACCGTATCCACGGCGATCGCTCGCAATCACAGCGTGAGGCAGCTCTGCTGGCGTTCAAGAACGGTAAAACCACCGTGCTTGTTGCTACGGACGTAGCAGCCCGCGGCATCGATATCGATTCTGTATCACATGTGATAAACTATGATATACCCGTCGTTCCAGAGGATTATGTGCATCGTATTGGCCGGACAGGCCGCGCGGGTATCAAAGGGCGTGCGATAACGTTATTTACTATCGCTGAGGAACACTCGATGCGTGCTATTGAGCGTCTCACGGGCGAACGCGTAGAACGTATATTACTGCCCGATTTTGGCGGTCACACGGTTGCAGAACCGAGCGCGGCCAAGAAATTCAAATCGCCGGCGAGAAAGACCTTCCGTTCTTTCGGACCGCGACGCGGGAGATAAAAAACAATTATGAAAGTTATAGCTTATAAAGTAGATGAGTCAGTTGAGATGATGTGTTCGGCCTGCGATCTGGAACAGAATCACAAGGTCAAAACCGTCACGAAACAGGGAAAAATAACCAAAGCCGTTTGTGAAGCTTGCGAGACCGTCAGCACCTTTACCCGCGGGGTGAAAACCTCGGTGGCGATGGGTACCGGCAAGAATGCATCGCCTTACGATCGGATGCGTAAATACCGAAAGGGCCAGGCAATGACACACGATAAGTTTGGCCGCGGCGAAGTTACCGCCGTTATCGAACCCCAGAAGATCGACGTGTTGTTTGGCGACCAAACACGGCGTTTGATACACGCTCAGATCTAACAACAACTATAATTGAATACAAAAATAGCGGCTCGACGCATCGAGCCGCTATTTTCATTTTCGTTCCTTTATGACTTTCTGCCACGCAGGAGCAGCCCGAGCACCACACCTACTGCCGCCGAGATCAGTATTGTCTGCCCCGGTTTTTGACGAGCAAACTCTTTTGCATCCTCAACCAACTCTTTCGGATCTTTACCCTGCAACTCCTTAAACTTGTCACCTGCTACCGCAAATTTCTCGTTGGCGTAATCCTTTGCCGCCGCGGCCGCATCCTGGATCTTCTGGCCATACTCTTGTGCCTGCATCTTAATATCTCCTAAAAACTCGTCGTCTGTCACCTTGTTCGAGAATGGTTCGCTCGTGGGCACGAGACCCTGTTCCAATTCCCTTTCCGCCTTTTTAACTTCCGTTTCAAAATCCGACATTTCTATTCTCCTCCGCTTGTTGTGTGTTTTGCTTCCCGCGACCTTCCGATGAATTCCGCGGTTCACTAGTTGTAACGAATTACGCTGCGCGAAAGTTCGTTACCGAAGTTTAACAAGGTGCTATGTCAAAACTCTTTAGAAATGTCCTATGTTTCAACTCTTTAGAAATGTCCTATATTTCATGGTTTAGTGTCTTGTTCCATAAGCCGTTTGTTTGACCAGGCCATTCGCCATGGATGATTTGTGGAAGGGATAGAACTCTTGCCGCGCGCGGCAAGAGTTCTATCAGCGGGCCGCTTTTTCTTCGGCTGCTTTTTCTCCGGATCTATGACT
>JBBQGO010000307.1:0-3857 GCA_038323125.1 Pyrinomonadales bacterium | reverse complement strand
TCTCCTTGATAACTAACTATAATATGTTAATTAGCGGTAGTCGTTGCAGATCGTCCGGTAAAGCGTATTTATTCTTCATAACTAATCGCAGAGTTTCTATGGAAAACAGGTCAAAAAAAAAGAGGCACCCTTTCGGACACCTCTTTCAGTTTCTCAGTAATGGCGGTCATCCCCGTGCAAAAGGCCCGGCCGAAATGTATCTAAGTGATAATTGGCACATCGGCCGTCTCAAACCAGCAGATCGTACAAAATCGATGCTTTTTCCGGGTCATTAGCGGGTGTTCGGCCGACATCGGCAGGCTTTTGGCAAGCAGCTTTTCATCATCGTTTAGTTCGGCCCAGTCTTTCATCCTGTTCGAACCGCACCGCGGGCATCTCTTTTCGCTGAGATCGATCATTTTGGTATAATCGCGACGTATATTACTGATCCGATTTTATCAAAGTCTCGTCTCGCAGCAATGAAAATAAAGAACTTACTGCTCGCGGCCGCCCTCGGGCTTATGTTCGTTCCCAATATCTCCGCCCAGGCCGAGGAGAAGTTTGATTTCTACGCACGAGGCGCGTATCGCTCAGGCGTACCTACTCCGCAAAGCATTCTCAGATTCGATGTTGGCGACTTTCACACGACCTATGCCCAGATGGAAAAGGTCGTCGAAAAGATCGCTGCGACCTCACCCGAACGGGTGAGGGTGTATGACATCGGCCTTACTAACGAGCACCGAATGCAGCACCTCGTTGCGATCTCGTCACCGGAAAACATCGCTCGGCTCGACGCGATAAAGGCAAATATCGCGCGGTTGGCCGATCCCCGAAAAACAACGGCGGCCGAGGCACGCTCGATCGCCGAGAGTACTCCGGCGATCGCATGGATGGGATATACCATCCACGGCAACGAATCGGCTTCGTTTGAAGCGATGATGCAGGTCATGTATCAGCTTGCGGCCTCGGAGGAACCTGCGACGATCGATATCCTGAAAAACTGCGTCGTCCTCGTTCTGGCGGGTGCCAATCCGGATGGACACGAGCGATTTGTCACTTGGTACAACTCCGTGGGGATCGGTGATTCGAATCGCTTCGCACTGGAACACCGCGAACCCTGGAGCATCTATGGCCGTCTCAGTCATTACCGGTTTGACCTGAACCGCGACGCCCTTGCGATGACCCAAAAGGAAACGCGGAACATGGTCGATGCCTTTATGGATTGGAATCCGCAGGTTGCGGTCGACCATCACGGCCAGCCCGCGCAGTTCTTTTTTCCACCCGCCGCATTGCCCATAAACCGCAATCTGCCTCAGCCGATGTATAACCGCTGGCTCGACATTTACGGCCGCGCAAATGCAACAGCGTTTGACGCAAACCGCTGGGACTACTACGTCAGGGATATTTTTGACGCCTTCTACCCGGGATACTGGGACACCTATCCGTCACTTAACGGTGCGACGGGCATGACCTATGAAACGGATGGCGGCGGCACGAAAGGACTCAGATTTACCCGCGACGACGGCACCATCGCCACGCTTCGCTCGGCGATAGCTAAACATTACACGGCGTCTATGACCACGCTTGAGGTCACGGCCAGGCACCGCACCGAACGATTAAAAGACTATTACGATTTTCGTGCTGACGCTCTTGCCGCCCATGCCCGCGACAGGATGAAACGCATCGTCATCCTCCCCGGCAAGGACCCCGTAAAAGCCGCGGACCTGATCGAGGTGCTCAACCGCTCACGAATCGAGGTCAAGGTGGCCGCGTCGCCGTTTAGTTCGACAACCGCCCATTCGTACGCGTCCGCCAACTCCGCGGCCGAGCGGCTAAACTTCCCGGCCGGCTCATACATCGTCGATCTCGACCAGGCGCAGCGGATACTTATCAAATCGATTCTTGAGCCCGACACGCCGCAGGACAAGGAATTCGTCGCCGACAATATGGCCCGCTTTAGACGCAACCAGATGAAAGGCAGCGGCCAGACAAAGGAGGACTACGGCTTCTATGACCTGACGGCATGGTCGCTGCCGTTGGCATTTGGCATCGACGCGTATTGGACCGAGGACACCGCAGCCGTTAGTACGTCGCCCGCCACCGATGACCACCTCGCATTGATGAGAAGAGGTTCGTACCCCGGCCGGGCCCAGACGGCATACATCATTCCCTATACGACAGATTCGGCGAGCGCGATGGCGATACGGCTGGTGCAATCGGGATTTCGTGTCGCAGTCTCGACAAAGGTCCTCAATGCGGCCGGGCGAAAATGGCCGCGGGGAACATTTGTAGTTCGTGTAACGCGAAACGCTGAAACGATCCATAAGGCGATCGAGGCCATGGCGGTCGAGATGGGCGTTCACGTGGCCGCCGTCAACACCGGCTTCATAGATGAGGGCGACACGAGTGTAGGCAGCCAGAGCGTGACGTCGCTGCGTGCGGCAAAAGTAGCGATCATCGCCGACGAAGCCGTCGATCAGACGTCCTACGGCTCCATTTGGTGGACGCTGGATCGGCACGGCATTCGGTTTACCCCTATGACCGTGGCGTCGATCAAGAGCGGCGCTCTAAAGGACTATAACGTCTTGATCATGCCTGACGGGTCGGCGAGTCGCTACGCAGCCGCGTTTGGGACATCGGGAATTTCCGATCTAAAGGACTGGGTATCGGGCGGCGGCACCTTGATCACGGCGAGCGGTGCATCAGTATTTGCCGCACTGAAAGATGTCGAATTGACATCGTCCACCCTGGTTGGCAGCGATCGAGACGAACAAAAAGGCAAGATCGCTGATGACGAGACGAAGGCTACACCAACGCCGGAGCCAAATAAGGCGAACGCTGAGCCAAATCCCAATCCGGCCAGCGAAGATCTTTTATCCGACCGAGCCGACGGTGCTGCACCGGGCTTGCCCCCCATTGCCTCTCCGTCTGGCGACAATAACAAAGTGCCCGTTGCCCTGCCCGGCTCGATCATGCGGGCAACCATCGACCGGACGACATATCTCACTTATGGCCTAGAGCAGGACGAAATGCCGGTATTGCTAGCCAGCGGCTACTTTTTTAGGTACTCGAAAGAAGGTTCAAATGCTTTTGTTTTTGACGCGAAGCCCAAAAAACCGTTGACTCTGTCGGGGTTTGTCTGGGAAGGTAATACAGAGCGGCTGTTGGCAGGCACGTCCTACATCATCGACGAACCGCGCGGCTCCGGCCATGTGATACTGTTTGCCGAAGAGCCGTTCTTTCGTGGAATATTTCGTTCCACGACGCGGCCGTTTTTTAACGCTATTGCTTTTAACGGAGTATTTTAATGTTTACTATCAAGGCGGGTTACGCGGACGATGTTGAAGTAAAGACGAGCGCTGACAAGGTGCGTGAGTTTTTTCTGGACGTTACCAATTTTGCCGAGCTGATGCCGGGTGTCGAACAGATCCACACAGACGCGAAAGGCGTAGCGCACTGGCGAATACAGGCCGAGATACCTTTTGTCGGACAGATGCGGCAGAAGTTCGCGGTGGAATTGGCTGAGGACTCCGGCGAGCGGGTCGAGTGGTCGCCGATACGAGTTGAAACTGAGAACTTTTTGCGCTATTCGGCCGACTTTTTCGAAAAGGCAAAGAACGTCACCCTTGTGCACTTTTCGCAGGTAGTCGAGCTCCGAAGGAAATCGGCCCGCGACCTCCACTACCTCGCCGGACTCGCCGGCGAGAGTCTAATAAGCAACGAAATGAGCAAACGTGTAGCTGACATGATCAAGGTTTTTATTGATAGAGCGAAGGAACGACTGGAAAAGTAGCGGTTGTTATTCTTGTGATTTTTTTTGAACGCGGACCGAGCGGATCAGGCCGGATCTTCAATAAATAGGCTTTTCAAGAGTTCTG
>JBBQGO010000306.1:0-3895 GCA_038323125.1 Pyrinomonadales bacterium | reverse complement strand
CAAAATCCAGATCGTCGGCTGAGATCTCCTCTTCATCCGCAGTGTCAAGCACAGCAGCTTGGTTCAGTTTTATGAATTGAAATTCGGCCTGTTTGCCAATGACCATATATGCGTCGCCGCCCGACCCGATCACAAAAGCGTTGTCGTATTCGATCCCCCCGCGGTAGCTGAACGGGAATGTATAGATCTGGTCGGCTGCGAGCTGGTCCTGCAGCGCCGAGATATCGGCTTCGTCGTGCGGCTCCAATACATAGGCCGTTTTTACTATCTGAAGTAGATAATCGTCTACCGTAGCCGGTTTGAGCACATTGGTCTGACTAAATGATGATGGTACCTGCTCGATCTTTTCTCCGTCGGGGTCGACGGGAACGAGGTCGCTGCGATCGATCGAATCTCCTTTGGCCGTAACCGTGGCTAGTGCCGTCCCGCCTTTGTCGATGAGGGTTTTCCCGTCGGCGGCAAGGACCTTTAGTTCCGCTTCGTGTCCCTTTTCGTCAAAAGCTTCGATCTCGACCCTACCGTAGAGCTTATCTCGATCGATCTTTAACAAAGTGACCGGATATTCCTGTCCGTCCAGCGAGAGTACCAATGGCCTTGCCATAAAAAACTCCTTGAGGATCAACTGATATATGCTGCACGTTAAATGCTACACCAACAGATAAGCGTGTGTAAATATCTGAAAACAAGCACCTTCGCCTCGCGTGGAAGCCCAGAGCGATATGCAGTGTTTAAAAGAAGTGCGGCCTGAGTTCGGGAAACTCAGGCCGCTATTTATCGGAGGCATTACTGTAGGCCAAGCGGAGTGATAGGCAAAAGGCAGATT
This sequence comes from Pyrinomonadales bacterium, assembly GCA_038323125.1. Taxonomy (GTDB): domain Bacteria; phylum Acidobacteriota; class Blastocatellia; order Pyrinomonadales; family Pyrinomonadaceae; genus OLB17. The sequence goes on along the minus strand of JBBQGO010000306.1, from coordinate 3,072 downwards.
GTCAATTGGCAGGGCAACGTGCTGATGAACAAACTTCTCCGCGTCGTTCAGTCCACCGGCACAGGAACTTTTTGTAGTTGAAGGTTCATTCCGATCCGTCTCGCTTCGCGCTGTATGGCACGCGGATCGGTCTTCAACGTATGGATCTCTTCTTGCAGGGCCAGGTTTTCGTCAACCAGGTTCTGTACCTGTCCGGCAAGCTTGACGTGTTTATCTTCTTCCTCACGCATCTCCGAAAAGGCACGCAGGTTGATCGAAACACATAACATTACAAAGATCGAGGTTACGATCAGGAACGAAAGCCACCAGGGCCCCGTCCGGCGGGCCGGTTCCGATCGTCTCGGAGCCCGAGGCCTCCTCGCCGGTGGAGTGCGTCTTGCGGTTGGCTTTCCGCTCGAACGGCTATCCCAATAGGTATTTGCGGCCTTGTTCAAGTAACTCCTCCAGATCGTCCGTACGCTCACTCTCTGCGTATATCCTGACTAACGGTTCGGTTCCCGACGGCCGCATCAGCATCCAGCTTTCGTCAGCAAAGATGAACTTCACGCCATCCATCCGATTTATCTTTTCAATCCGCCGGCCGCCGATCTCTATCGGTTCCTGTGCCAGTTTCTCTTTCAATTTGGCGGCCACCTCGGGTGTCAGTTTAACGCCGATCCGCCCTGATTCGAGCTTGCCCACCCTGGCATAAAGCTCTTCTAACTGCTCTGTCAAACTCGCCTTTCGTTCTGCCACCGCTTCGGCGGCCAGCAAACAGGCCAGAATGCCGTCCTTTTCCGGGTAGTGGCCGCGTATCGAGAGGCCTGCCGATTCTTCCCCGCCAAGGATGATCTCGTCTTTATTTATCAATTCGCCGATAAACTTAAACCCCACTGGCGTTTCAAACAGCTTAATGCCCCTGGACTTTGCGACCCTGTCCACCTGATGCGATGTGGCGACGCTGCGTGCTACACCCTGCGTCCAACCGCGGCTTTCAGCGAGATAGTCTGTCAAAAGTGCGATCAGCTGGTTTGCGGTTATAAACTCGCCGCCCATGTCAATGATCCCAAACCTGTCGCCGTCCCCGTCGGTCGCCAACCCGAGCGTGAGTTTTTTACCGGTGACAGTTGCCTTCAACTCGTCGAGGTGATCTTCACCGGGTTCGGGTGACCTGCCGCCAAACATCACGTCACGCCAATCGTGCAGCGTTTCGACGTCGAGTCCGTGATCGCGAAGACACTTATCAAGGTAACCTCGACCCGTTCCCCAAAGGGCGTCATATGCGTACCGGCCGCCGCCGGCCGCGATCACATCGAACCTAACTTTAGTTTTCAAATCGTCCAGATAGGCCGGACGAGCGTCAAAATTGATTATTTCGCCGCCGGGGCGATCATCCGCTGAGCTTTTAACGGCAATGCCGTCTTCGATCAGTTTGGTGATCTCGGGCAGGGCCGGCGCACCGTCCGCCGTCGAAAACTTTATACCTTGATACTCAGGCGGATTGTGCGAGGCGGTAAAATTGATACCGCCGGCCGCGTTTTCGCTGCGTATAGCATACGAGATGGTCGGCGTAGGCGTCGGACCCGTACAGAGCATGACCCGGAATCCCTTCGCCGCGGCTATCTTTGCCGCGACCCCCGAAAACGTCTCGCCCATAAATCGCGAATCGTGTCCGAGTATCAAGCTCGTCTTGGCCGCGTTCTCACCCGTTGTCAAATATCTGCAGATCGCATCGGTAACCAGCTTTACATTTTCAAAAGTAAAATCGTCCGCTATGATCGACCGCCAGCCAGATGTTCCGAAACGTATGGACATATTCTGAACTAAGACTAATCGTTCTTAAGATAACGTCCGTCCCATCTCTTACAGCGGCTGGCTACCGCGGCTAACAATCGTAAACCTTACTTTCGGTGCGAAATCCCCGTGAAGTGTTTGAAAATTTAGCACAGTATTAACATCGGTGTAAAGCGCTTAATTGCAACCCCATTCGCTATTGTTTGCAGCAACTTATAAAAGTCGGCCTCATGTAAGACCTGACTAGAGTGTTTAAGCATGTACAATATGTGAACACTTTTCTTAAATGGCATTTTATTTGCATTATATACGGTGTTAAGCGTACATCGTACGAAGTGGGGTCACGGTTAATGAAGCTCAGCGGTAAAGTTATTAAGCGGGGTTAAGCAGTCATTTTGACTTATTATTATTCGGATCGTGATGTTGAGCTCTAAACCCATTTTCACGTGTGTCAAAAGTGCTCCGAATCGAGTTTGTAATCTCTAGTGTATCGAATCGTAACACCTGCTTGAGTGAGGCCTTAAATCGACGGTAGGCCTAAACGCAACCGGAACTTGAACTTACCGAGTATTCGTTCCCACTCGGACGGTGGCACGAGCATTGCTATGTATTATAGAGATGAATTGCGCCGTTCGGATCTGTCGTGGACACCGATGGCCTGAACGTAATTATACCTGGAGAATCATAGAACAATGAGACCTATTAAGCATGTCGAAAAGGGCCTTACCTTTGTAGCGGGCGGATTATTTAATGCCGTCAAATCAGTCAATCAGTTTAAGCCGAATCCGTCGTTCATACCGAAATGGTCCGACAAGCCGCTTTTGAAATCGTGGCAGAAGTCGAAGCCTACGCTCGGATTTCCGAGACAAACGGATAGCCTCTGCCCTAACTGCGTTATCGAGGCACGCGAACAGATCCTAAGCGGCGACCGGGAAGTCGCGACGCTCATCAACGACAAGATCGGGGAGATCAAGGCTCAGATCATCGAGCGTGACGGCCAGGTCTGGATGATCAAGGATTGTCCGACGCACGGTCATTTCGAAGACATGATGGCGATTGATTCAAAGTTTCTCCAGCATATCGAATCGCTCTTCCCCGGCCGCGACATTGATGCTCATAACGATGAGAAGCTCCACAATCACGGCACGTCATCGGTCAAGTACGGCCGCGGCGCCGTATTAACAGTCGATCTCACGAACCGGTGCAACATGATGTGCGACCCGTGCTTTATGGATGCCAATCAGGTCGGCTTTGTTCACGAGCTGAGCATGGAAGATGTGAGTGAGATACTCGACAACG
>JBBQGO010000305.1:0-3901 GCA_038323125.1 Pyrinomonadales bacterium | reverse complement strand
AATAAGCTCCGCGATAGTAATAGCACGTAAATCGAAATCCGCCGGGCGCCCAGAGTATCAATAGAGCAGGCGAAAACGGCAGCCATGTCGGAATCCACGACGGCGCCGGACCAAGCAGAGCGTGCCCGGAACCCTGCCCCGCAGCGTCGAATAATACCGGCGAGTAGAACGGCGACAGATAACCTGTGCCCGGAACCCAATAGTGATTCCCCTGAAACGCCGCCCACGTCGAATAAACAACAAAGGCTCCGAGTCCGATAAATGTCAGAAGAGGCGCGACCCACCAGCCGTCCTTACGCATGGTCTGACCAAATCCCCGCCGCTGAATAGAAACCAGATTAGATGCCATACGAGAGCAAACCTCAGGTCGATCACCGTTATTTTTTACAGATGAAAACAGCTAATATTGTACGTCAAAACAGGTGTTAAGTCAAATAAATGCGTATGTTAGACACGTCCGAACGTGGATGTGATCTCGCGCAGGCGATTTGCGATCTCCTGGTTCAACTCATCGTCATTCAAACGCCATTCCCAATTCCCGCTTGCCGTCGCAGGAGTATTCATTCGCGATTCGCTACCGCAAGCGAGGAGGTCTTGAGCCGGGACTATCGCCAGATTCGCGGTCGAGCCGAGGCAGGCACCGATCATGTCCCAAGCGATGTCGCGGCCGCTGACCCGCAGGTATTTGCGGCAATGAGTTTTGACGTTCCTGGGCGCTGAACGGTACCAGCCAGTGGTCGTATCGTTGTCATGTGTGCCGGTGTAGGCGACGGTATCTGCCACGTAATTGTGCGGCAGATCCCGATTGTACGCGTCGCCGCCGAAGGCGTATTGCAGTATGCGCATCCCGGGAAACCGACACGAATCACGCAATGCTTCAACCTCTGGTGTCATAGAACCGAGGTCTTCGGCAATGATGGGAAGATCGCCGAGACGTTGTTTTAGCACGGCGAATAGCTCGCGGCCCGGGACGCTCGCCCAGGCTCCGTTCTCGGCAGTCTGATCTGCGGCGGGACCCTCCCAGTTTCGGACAAAGCCGATAAAATGATCGAGCCGCACGACATCAGTGAGCCTTAGCGAGAGCGCAATGCGGGCGGTCCACCAGTTAAAATTATCGGCGAGCATCGCTTGCCAATCGTAGATCGGGTTTCCCCAAAGCTGGCCGGTCTTTGAGAAATAATCCGGCGGCACACCCGCCACTACTTTCGGAGAACCGTTCTCGTTGAGCTTGAATTTCGACTGATTGCACCACACGTCGGCCGAGTCGTAGGCGACAAAGATGGGCAAGTCGCCGATGATCCGGATCCCATTGTCGTTGGCATACTTTTTCACGGCATGCCATTGCCGGAAAACGAGATACTGTGAAAAACACTCTGCCTCGATCTCTCTCGAAAGCTGCGACCGCGTCTGCTCGACAGCGTACGCGTCACGAAGGCGTAACGGCTCGGCCCACTCGCTCCACGGCCGCCCCTCGTGCGCAGCCTTGATCGCTCGGAACGCGGCGTAGTCGTCGAGCCACCAAGCGTTCTCGCGTTTAAAAAATTCAAATTCTCCGGCAAGCGGCGAATTCCCCGAAGCTTTGAAAGTCTCGAACGCCTCGGCGAGCAAGGCAGATTTCCACTTGCCGACGCCTTCGTAATCCACTCGATCTGGCGCAAACTGCGGACTGGCCTCGAGCGATACGGCAGAGACCAAACCGTCATTTACCAAAACTTCAGGCGAGATCAGCAGCGTGTTTCCTGCAAAAGCCGAGTACGACGAGTACGGCGAATTGCCGTACGCGGTCGGCCCGAGCGGCAGAATCTGCCAATACGACTGTCCCGCCGCGACGAGGAAATCGACAAAACTAAATGCTCCGGAGCCAAGATCGCCGATGCCAAAGCGGCCCGGTAATGATGTCGGGTGCAGCAAGATTCCACTGGCGCGTTCGAATTTCATCTTTTGTCTATTATGCGGATGGATCCGGCCCAAAACAATGTGGGAATGAGAGCATGTTGCTGTTATAGTTTACAAAAATGACCGACCTTATCATTCGCAGTAAGCGGGTCGTCACGCCGTTGATCACGGGCGCGGCGACCGTTCATATCGGCCGCGGCAAGATCGAGCGTATCGGCGAGTGGGACGATGTAGCGGCTGGCGTTGAATTATTTGATGCGGGAATCTCCGTTGTTATGCCCGGGAATGTGGACGCTCACGTTCATGTAAACGAACCAGGCCGCACCGAATGGGAAGGTTTCGAGACCGCCACGCGTGCCGCTGCCGCCGGAGGCGTCACCGCCATCGTCGATATGCCGCTCAACAGCATTCCACCTACGACGACGCTTGCCGGATTTGAGGAGAAGCTTGCGGCGGCGAGAGGGAAATGCACGGTCGATGTCGCGTTCTGGGGCGGTGTCGTGCCCGGAAACACGAGCGAACTCGAACCGCTGATCGGGCACGGCGTGCGCGGATTCAAATGCTTTCTGATCCATTCGGGCGTCGATGAATTCCCACACGTCACCGAAGCTGACCTAAGAATTGCGATGCCCGAGATAGCACGCCTTGGTTCCGTTTTGCTAGTCCATGCCGAGGTGCCGGGGCCGATCGATGCGGTGGCGGAGTCGCTCACTGGTCTCGATCCAACGGCTTACGAGACGTTTCTCCGCTCGCGTCCACGCGCGTCCGAGAACGAGGCTATCTCTTTAATGATAAAGCTTTGTCGGGAGACCGGTTGTCGTGTTCATATCGTCCATCATTCGTCCTCAGACGCGTTGCCGATGCTGCGAGCGGCGAAAAAAGAGGGTTTGCCTCTTACTGTCGAGACTTGCCCGCATTATCTGACCTTCGCCGCCGAAGAGATCGCCGATGGTGCGACACATTTCAAATGTTGCCCGCCGGTTCGCGAACGTGAGAACCGCGAAAAGCTTTGGGCAGCGATCGCCGACGGTACGATCGATATGGTGGTATCAGATCACTCGCCTTGCACTCCCGCCTTGAAATTGCAGGAATCAGGCGATTTTATGGACGCATGGGGCGGCATCGCGGCTTTGCAGTTTGGTTTGCCGGTGATGTGGACGAATTTGAAAAAGCGAGGTTATGGAATTGCGGAACTTACACGCCTGATGTCCACGCAGCCGGCAAAGCTAGCTGGTTTGCATGATCGAAAGGGCAGATTGGCGGCCGGATTCGACGCCGATATTGTTGTTTGGGATCCGGACAAGGAATTCAAGGTCGTCCCCGCGATCATCGAGCATCGACACAAGATAACGCCGTATTCGGGAATGGATTTGCTTGGGATGGTTGAAATGACCTATGTTAATGGAAAAAATGTCTATCACAATTCTGAATTCATCGGCTCTCCCATTGGAAAACTGTGTATTTAGAAGACATCCGAGGTAGAAATGAAGAAGATAAATTTCGGACGACTTATCATCGGCGGGCTGATCGCATCGATATTACTTTTTTTGAGCGACGGTTTTTTGCACGAACAGGTCTTCAAACAGTATTGGGAGTATCTCTACCACGGCCTCGGCGCTAAGCCGCCGGAGGCGGGCCATTCGATTGACATGGTCTACTTCTTTATCTTTGAACTCGGGCGCGGGTTTGGTGCGATCTTTATTTACACACTGATGCGTCCCTTTTACGGCCCGGGACCGAAAACGGCCGTACTCGCGGCCATCGCGACGTGGCTCGCGTTCTCGGTCACCGCTCCGGCGGAGTTTATCCCGCTTGGGTTTTACGGCCGTCGTTTGTGGGTTATGGTTGCAGCGGCTCAGTTTGTGACATCGATCGTGGCGAATCTGATCGCGGCATCGATCTATAAGGAGCCGGGCGGAGCAACCGCTACTGAATAATAATGGACTTCACTCAACTCATCGACCTTGCGTCCGAAAAACTCAACGGAGCCGTACTGGCGGCGAAC
>JBBQGO010000304.1:0-3949 GCA_038323125.1 Pyrinomonadales bacterium | reverse complement strand
TGGAGAGTTGGAAACTCCGGCCCAGGCAGTAAACTCATCTACAAGATAATTATCGGCAGTTTTGAGAGGCGGAATCACGTTGTGTTCGGTAACGTACAGGCCGTCTAAGCTGCCCTCGCCTAAACTGTGGCGGTGACAACGAGTATCGCCAGAACACAAAGAGATCTGAGACCCGCGCATATCTTGTGTGTGGATCGCGATATGACCACCGCCGATGTGGTCCGGTCGTCGATTGGGAATTGGGATCACGGGTGCTTCGTCCAGTCCACAGACAAAGGACGTGAGGCATTTACGTTACTTAACGAGCGCCATTTCGACCTATGTATCGTAGAGTATTCTCTTCGAGACATGGCCGGTGTACAGTTGTGCTCACTGCTCAGGCATGCAGGCTGTCGCGTGCCTGTTATGTTTTTCACGAACAGCGTCAGCGAAGTCGAGATGCAGCGGGCCATCGATGCCGGAGCTGACGCGTACCTGGGTAAACGTGTGGATACCGCCAATTTCACAAAGGCCATTGCCGGTTTATTGGGTATTCGCTCTGGTGATGCTGCGGCGACGAACAGGGTCCCGGTCTTTGCAAAAGCTGCGTGAAACCTGAAAACTATTGACGGCACGCCAAGCTTGGGTAGCCCGTCGTGAGCGAGGTCATTCTGCGGCCTCCTTTTCTTCTTTAAATGCCTTGCGTGCTTGTCACTCGACGAGCGGAGGATTTTGCTTTTTCCTTATCAAAATGGTTTGATGAAACTATAGCAAGTGCCCTGAATTTATGCCTGAAACCTTTAAGATGCCGCCCCTCGATCTCGAGGAATACACCCTTGGAAATGGCCTCCGGGTCGTGCTCAACAGTGACAATGCAATTCCGGTAGTTTCGGTCGCCGTTTATTACGACGTAGGGTCTAGAAATGAGCGGGAGGGCCGAACGGGGTTCGCTCATCTTTTCGAGCATATGATGTTTCAGGGTTCGGAAAACGTACCCAAAGCAGGGCATTTTCAGCACATCATGAAAGCCGGCGGGACGATGAACGGCACCACTTCGAGCGAGCGTACAAATTACTACGAAACGATGCCGGCCAACCAGCTTCCTCTCGCACTGTGGCTCGAGTCAGACCGGATGAGGAGTTTGGCGGTAACCCAGGAAAATCTCGACAATCAGCGCGAAGCGGTCAAAGAGGAAAAGCGGTTGCGGTATGACAATCAGCCCTATGGGCAGATCTTCGATCTGATCAACGAGATGATCTATCAAAACTTTGCCAACTCGCATTCGACGATAGGGTCGATGGACCATCTGGACGACGCTACCGTAGAAGATGTTCAGGAGTTTTTCCGAATATTCTATGCACCCAACAACGCTGTTATTGTTCTGTCGGGGGCCTTTGATAACGAAACAGCGAAAGACCTTATTGAAACCTATTTCGGCGATATACCGTCCCAACCCCTGCCGCCCGAACTCGACGTAACCGAGCCCGAAGAGGTTGCCCAAAACTATCGCGAATGGGAGGACAAACTTGCACCATTTCCCGCATTCTTGATCGGATGGAAGATACCGCCTCGCCGGACGCCGGAGTTTAACGCGTTGTACCTTGCGGGCAAGGTGCTGTACGACGGCGAAAGTTCACGGCTTTACCAAAAACTGGTTAAGGGCGAGGAGTCGGTTATTCAGTTGTTTGGTTTCACCGACGAACGACGCGGCCCGTCGAGCATCTTTATTGGTGCAATTCCGAAACCTCAAAAGGACCTCAGCAAGATACGCGAGACGATAATGCACGAGATCCACGATCTGTCCGCCCATGGCCCGACGGCTGAAGAAATGGAAAAGATCGAAAATCAATTAGTGAACGATGCGGTGCGGATGCGCCAATCATCGATGAGCAGGGCGCAGCAAATAGCGGAGTGCGCACTCTACGACGGCGATCCTACGGTCGTCAATCGTGAGCTTGACGATCTGCTTGCGGTCAGCCGTGAACAGATCCGCAACGTAGCCGGTACCTATCTGAATACGGAGAACCGGGCGCTGTTGGATGTAATGCCTGTTGTAAAAGCGTAGGGTAAGCGCGGTGGCACAAACGTGACCACGATCTTGTTTATGAATAAGGACTTTAGAAAATTTCCGCCGGAACCTCTGGCACCGGTTGGTTTCGATATTCCGCGGCCCATTCAGGCTCGGCTTGACAATGGCTTGCGTGTAGTCATATTCGAGGACAGACGCCTGCCTCTGGTGAGTTACAGGCTCGCATTCGAGTCCGGCGACATTGCGGACCCGCCTGACTGGTCGGGCCTCGCTTCATCTGTTTCATCGTTGCTTACACAGGGAACTGAGAACTACACAAGCCTGCAACTCGCCGAGAAGATCGAACGCCTGGGTTCAAGTATCTCAGCAAGTTCATCGGACGATTTTACGATCGTCGCCGCGTCCGCCCTCTCGCTATACAGCACTGAGGTGCTGCAGTTATTGGCGGAGGTTGTGCTCCAGCCGACTTTTCCCGAAAACGAGCTTGATCTTTATAGACGCAATACTGTTGAGCATCTGAAGTTCCAACGGTCTCAGCCTGGATTTCTGGCCGGCGAACAGGCAGCCCGTCTTATCTACGGCGAGCATCCTTATTCACGAGTGTCGCCAAAGGCGTCGGATATTGAAAAGCTGGACAGGAACGTACTCTCTAAATTTCACGCGGCACACTTCGTCCCGGACAACGCGATATTCATAGTCGTCGGTGACATTGCGGCTGATGAATTCTTGACTGAGTTAACCGCGTTATTTGGTGAATGGCAGCCCCAACGTCCAGAATCAGTACCGTTCGACCCACCCCAGCTTCGTAAAGCTCGCAGTTTGACCATTGTCGATCGGCCGGGCTCCGCCCAGTCCAATATCGTTTTGGCGAATCTGGCGGTCAAGCGAACAGATCCGGATTACTTTCCGTTGATCGTTATGAATCAGGTCCTCGGTGCGGGTGCGTCGTCGCGAGTCTTTATGAACCTTCGCGAGGATAAGGGGTACACGTATGGCGCATACACACGGTTGGATACAAAGAGGCTGACAGGCGATTTTGAGGCCACCGCCGAGGTGAGGACGGCGGTTACCGGCGAGTCGTTAAAAGAGTTCTTCTACGAACTTGACCGTATCAGCGAAGAAAAGGCCGGCGAGGAAGAATTGCAGGACGCCAAAAACTTTTTGACGGGCGTATTTCCCTTGCGTGCCGAGACTCAAGAGGGGCTTACCAACCTCATCGTCAACCAGCATTTGTACGGACTTGCCGACGACTATCTTCAGACGTACCGCGAACATGTTGAGGCCGTCTCGGCGGATGATGTCCACCGCATAGCGAACAAACACATTCGACCGGGTGAGATGGCAATTGTTATCGTCGGGGACGCAGAAGAGGTTTTACCTCAGGCAGCTTCGTACGCGAATACTGTCGAGATCTATGACACCGAGGGGAATATACAGGACACAGCAAAATATATGGGCAGTGATAACGAAGCTCCGGTCGACGTAACCGGAAAGTGGGCGTTGAATATTGAGTTTCAGGGGCAGAAGCTACCGGTATCGTTAACACTGGCTCAGGTTGACGAGACCGTTACAGGGACGCTGGACACGATGCTTGGAAACGGAAAGATCTCAGAGGGGCGAATTTCGGGCAACAAGCTGTCAGCTATCGCCAAGTCGGAAGTTCAGGGCAATCCGGTTGAATTTACGATCGCGGGCAAGATCGATGGCGACGGGATGAGCGGAACTATTACGGCACCGATCGTTCCGGATCCACTGACGTTTGAGGGAAGCCGTCAAGCGTAGGTGTTGGCACAGGTGGGAGAACTCTTCCGCTCTTTAACCCGGACAACTGAATGAAAGAAAACGTGGCCTAGGTAGAAGCCGAGTTGCAGCGTGATCGTCTGCCGCAACTCGACTTTGGACGGCATTGCGTCAGCCAACACGTCGGATGGCAACGGCGGC
>JBBQGO010000303.1:0-3960 GCA_038323125.1 Pyrinomonadales bacterium | reverse complement strand
AGGTCCGCGATGATCATATCTTTCAATTTCATGCCTTAAGTCTAGTTAAGCTATGCGGATCAAGCAAATGGACAGCGGGGCGCGGATAGCCGACAATGTCCAAGGCATTATTCGATGCTTAGAACCTGACTATTATGAAACTCCGCTGGCGATTCGGCATTATTGCAGGCCTCTTTCTCGCGATCTTTTCACTGTATCCGCAGATAAAGATGGTATACCTGCGCGGGTCGGACTGGAATGGCCATTATGCGTACAACGACATAGACGAGGTCGCCTATGCGTCCTATCTCAAGGCATTGATCGATGGACGGCCACGCAGGAACGATCCATATACCGGACGCGACGATTCGTCACAGGATCCTCAGCCCGAATCCTTGTTCTCCATTCAATTTGCCGGACCCTACACTATCGCCATACCCGCCCGCCTACTTGGGATCGATGCTCCATGGGCCATGACGATCTCGGGTGCGGTCGCCGCGTTTTTGACAGCTCTTGCGATATTTTGGTTGATAGGCATGATCACGGGGGATTCATGGTTCGCAATGGCAGGCAGCCTTGTCGTACTCGCCGGAGGTGCGCTGTTTGCGGCCGAAGGGGCCATAGGCGAGATCCTCGGAACCGGTTACTCATATCCGTATTTCCCCGGGTTTCGCCGCTACGTCCCGGTAATGGCCTTCCCCGCATTTTTCCTATTGATCGGTTTGGTTTGGAAGATGCTGCAGGTGCCCGACGACGCTCGGCAGAATAGTGATGATCCGCAAGTCAGTGTTCTCGGTAAGGTAACGCATCCCGCTGTGCTAATCGCCTTGTCTGCTCTTGCATTCGGCTATACCGTCTTTTCGTACTTTTACGTTTGGACCACCGCGGCTGCCTGGTTGGGTTGCGTTGCTATCATATGGTCGGCCGCGCGGCCGACCGGCTTCATCATCGACATCAAACGACTGGCCTACTTAGGCGGAGCTTGTTTGCTGATCCTGGTGCCATACGTGTACCTGCTCTCCAATCGCTCGCACACGATGGATGACGTGCAAATGCTGGTTCGTACTCGAGCTCTAGACCTAATGCGTCCGCCCGAGGTTATCAGTTTTGTGATCCTCGCATCGATCGGGATCGCGGTCCTTCTGAAACTGGTCAGCCTAAGAGACCGTGCTACGCTCTTTGCGATCTCGCTGGCCTTGACGCCGATCGTCGTCTTTAACCAACAGGTGTTCACCGGCCAGTCGCTGCAGCCGATACATTATCAGGTCTTTATCGGCAATTATGTCGCCGGATTGGCCTTATTGGTGACTCTCGGATCGTTTTGGCGGCAGGCCGCAAAGAAACCGCCGCGCGCGGCAAAGCTGATATCTGCTTTCGTTGCGATAATCTTCGTCGGTTGGGGTTTTATAGAGTGTCACTACACGGTTCGCGTGCTGGACGAGGTAAATATAATACGTGATGAGGCTTTGCCGGTGGCGCGACGCCTCGCCTCGCTTGCCGGTGATGATCCGGCCGCGCGGCTTCATGTCGTTCTTCATATGGGCATTGCCGAAGCTGACGACCTGCCGACAGTCGCACCGCAATTGGTTTTGTGGGCCCGGCATCAACACGTATTCGCTGGTGTCACCTGGCAAGAAAACAAGGAGCGATACTATCAGCAACTCTACTATCAAGGTGTTGAGGAGCGTGCTCTGGCCGATGGAATGAAGCGCGGCGGAGACTTTGTATCAATGATTGCTTTATTTGGTTGGGGCCGACATACAGACAGGTTAAATGCCGAATACAAACCCCTTACGTTCGGAGAGATCGATAGCGAGGCGCGCCTCTACGGCGAATATGCTGCATTATTCAGTCCGCACCAACCCGGAGCCGTACCGTTGGATTATTTGATCGCCCCTGCCGATAGTGAAGATTCGATGAGAGTCATCGACGAATGGTACGTTCGCGATTCGGGTGAAGTTTTTGGCCCATACGTCCTGTACACACTGACTCTCAAATAAAAAAAGACCGTCCTTGCGAACGGTCCGAGTGTATTACTTAGTATAAAAACAAATTACGCGGCCAGAAGGTCGTTCGATGTTTCGGCGAAGACGCGTCTGCCGTTCAGGGCGTCGTCGATGATCTCACGGACGGCCGATGCATCGGGGTTGACATCCATACGGGCACACGCCCTCAGATGCCTAATGATGCCTTCCGCGGCGATCTCCACCGCGTCGCCCGTCAGTTTCGAAAACCTTCGTGCCTGAATATGATCGATCTGCAGAACTCTGTCCTGCAAAGTCATTGGTCTAGCTGCTGCCACTTTTTTTCTCCTTAAGTTTCAAATTTTCCACACGCTCGGGAGGATAACTCGGTGGGAACCGGCCGTAAAGACATGAAACGAAACGCCTCTACGACTATATAAATAAGTTGAAATTTCCAACCATTTAGTTGCTGAAATTAATATTACGGCCTTCGTCTCAACTTGTAACGAGATGTTAACAAAAAGAAATAGCTTTGTCACTACTTTTTTTTCGTCGGGCCCATTTGTATCGCAAAGCGCAAAAAACCGGCAAACCACAAGATTTGCCGGTCAGTCGGAAATTAATCCCATTATACGGTGTGCTTAGGCAACCGCGTCTTTCATCGCTTTGCCCAGGCGAAACTTGACCGTTGTCTTCGCCGGGATCTTGATGACGGCACCCGTTGCGGGGTTGCGTCCGTCACGAGCCTTACGCGTGGCCTTTACAAGTTTGCCAAAGCCGGGAAGGGTGAATTCACCGTTCTTTTTCACCTCATCCGTCGCCAAAGCAGCTAGCGAGTCGAACATACCTTTGACATCCGCTTTCTTCATGCCGGACGAATCGGCCAAGCTGCTGATGATTTCCGTTTGTGTCATACGAGCCATAATTTAATTAACCTCCAGTTCTGGTTGTGATTATAAAATACTACCTAAGTGAATTGTTTGCCGGGAAAAATGCGACGGCAAAAGGGGGAAACGAACCAATCGAAATCAAAGAACTGATTGGTCGGGGCGGCAAGATTCGAACTTGCGGCCTCACGGTCCCAAACCGTGCGCACTACCAGGCTGTGCTACGCCCCGTTCGGTTCTAACGGTTCCAAGTGTCGAATTCTAAGCCCGAATATACCTTAGGTCAAGTCAAACCGCGATATAATCGCGTAATAATGGGATTATTTGCTCAAATGCACGTGCCCGATGGCTAATTTTTTGTTTAACCACGGCCGAAAGCTCTCCGAACGTCTCATGGTACCCATTCGGCACAAACAACTGGTCATATCCGAAGCCGCCCGATCCGCGGGGTTCGGAGGCGATCGTGCCCTCACATATTCCTTCAGACGTAAGGATTATATCGCCTCCCGCATCAGCCAAAGCTATCGAGCAAACAAAGCGAGCACGTCGGTCGTCGCTTCCCGTCATTTCCAGTTCAGAAAGGAGTTTAACCATTTTGTCCTGATCGCTCGACCCCGCCCCTGCGTAACGGGCGGACGTTACCCCCGGGCGGCCTTCGAGGGCGACAACCTCGATGCCCGAATCGTCGGCGAGTGTGAATGAACCGGTTCGAAGGGCGTACCCACGGGCCTTTAGCCGGGCATTGTCATTGAACGTCTGACCAGTCTCATCTACCTCTAATATGCCCGGAAAGTCCGCGAGGTCGCATAATGACAAGGGATGCTCGTCCAGCAATTCCTTTAGCTCCGCAACCTTGCCGGGGTTACTGGTTGCTATGAGCAAACTCGTCATCATGATCCAGGAAATGTCTCTTCTATATCTTGGTAACCGGCCTATTTCTTTTATATTGCCAAATTCGCATCAATAAAGGTATAAATTAATTAGCGGTTTCCCGCGTCTACCTGACCGCTTACAGTTATATCTGAGAGGAAATCCCGGATTTGGCAGCAGTTTTGATCGAAAACCCAGCAGATGTTCGCTCCGGCAACGCGTCGCCGGCGGTCAAGGACAGCGCCTACGAACCGCTCTTG
>JBBQGO010000302.1:0-3968 GCA_038323125.1 Pyrinomonadales bacterium | reverse complement strand
AAAATTCAACTTCGTTTATATAGTTTTAACACATCGTCTATTCCAGGAACAAATAATTTGGTTCGCGGTTTTACCCGTATGAGGGCTTCATAATAAAGTTGAATTAACTTTTGAACTAGATGGACCACATTGCCAAGCAGTTTAATGAAACCGAGATCGAGGGGCTCACCCTGCTTCACCGGGGCAAGGTCCGTGATGTATATGAGGCCGGCGAGGATAGACTCCTGCTGATCGCTACGGATCGTATTTCCGCATTTGACTGCATACTGCCAACCTTAATCGAGCGCAAGGGCGAGGTGCTGACCCGGCTCTCGGCGTTCTGGTTCAACCGGTTGGCCGGGGTGACTACCAATCATGTTTTAACGACGGACCTGGACGAAATGCCGGCGGAGGTCCCGCGTACCGAATATCTGCGCGGCCGGTCGACGCTCGTGCGCCGAACAGAGGTCTTTCCTGTCGAATGCGTCGTCCGTGGATATCTCGAGGGTTCGGGTTGGAAGGAGTATTGGGAGACGGGCTCAGTTTGCGGCAACGATATCCCCGCTGGACTCAGACAATGCGACAAGTTGCCGACACCGATCTTTACACCCGCGACCAAGGCGGCTACGGGCCATGATGAAAACATCACATTCGACCGCTTTTCCGAGATGATCGGTCCGGGCGCAGCCGCTCACCTTCGTGATCTGTCGCTCCGGATCTACGCGGAAGCTTCTACATACGCGGCTTCGCGCGGGATCATCATTGCCGATACAAAATTCGAATTCGGTGCCGATAGCGACGGCAATATCATCTTGATCGATGAAGTGCTGACGCCGGACTCGTCCAGGTTCTGGCCCGCGGATTCGTATCGTCCCGGCGGGCCGCAGCCCTCATTTGATAAACAATTTGTCCGCGAATACCTCGAAACGCTTGACTGGGACAAACGCCCGCCCGCACCGCCGCTGCCTCCTGAGGTTGCTGCCGCGACCACAGAAAGATACCTGTCAGCCCTCAAGCTGCTGACCTAAAGCCGTTTAACCGCACGCAGAGCTAGATCCGATTTAACGCAGAGATCGCAGACGACGCTGAGCAGGAAATAAGCTAGGCCGATTCTAGCTTGATCTTAACTTATTCTTTCTTTGCGGTCTTCGCGTCCTTTGCGTGATAGATCCGTTTAAACGCAGAGAACGCAAAGAATGCAAGGAAGAAGAGTAGATGGCCGGTTTTATCTTGATCCCAACTCATTCTCCTTTGCGGTCTACGCGTCCTTTGCGTGATAGATCAGACAACGATCTCGACCGCGTCGCCGATCTTAAGAGTCCCTCCGATGTTTTCGGGTACCAGGTTCTGGCCGAACAGGACGGCGTTTGAAGCAACGCCCAGCGACTCGAACCGCTCAGGGATGACCATCTTTGCGAGCCGGAACTTCGCCAGGGTCTTTAGAGGCTCTTTTCCCGTTACTTCGCCGCCGGATTGATCGATGGTCGTGATCACACAGCGTTCGCAAGGTTTGGTCGATCGAAATACGCTGCCGCCTATACTGATACGCTCCCAACTATCCTCGGCAAAGGCCTCTGCCCCCGAAACCACGATATTCGGACGAAACCGGTTCATCGGCACCGCGACATCAAGCCGCGAATTGAGATCAGCCAGAGACGCGTCGCCGATAACCATAACCGGGTACCCGTCGGCAAAGCTCACAACCTCGCTGCCCGTCTTGAATCTCGGATTGATAGATCGCCTCGAATCTTCAGGCATATAGACGATCCCGCAGGCAGCACCAAGAACATCGCTGAACCATTCGTCGACGACCCCGCCGTAGAACACTCCGTCACAAACGCTATTCCATATCGTTACGTTTCGGCGGTCGCCGCCGTCAGGTTCCATTGGCAGTTCCAGCGTGCCGTGCCCTTCGGCAGTCACATACAAATTGTCATCGCCGATCCCGATGCCCACCGAAATCTTCGCCATTCGCGGGTATTCGCGCTGCGTCAAAAACTTGCCCGCCCGATCGGCCACCATCCATCGTCGGTCATTCTGCAACCCTCGCTCCTCAACCACCGCCGAATTTACCGTCAACCCCCGAAGCGATTTGATCGGGTAAATGTTTATCGCCGCTACTTTCATAAGATTTTAAGAAGTTTTACCACAGAGAGCACAGAGTCCACAGAGGAATGCTTTTATCGCCAGACAATCCAACTGCTTCGCGTAAGTCTCTGGCCTATAAAAAAATGCCCCGTCATCTCTGTGTTCTCTGTGGTGAAACACTCCTCCACACTTGATAACATCATTGTCAGATTTTCTGCAAAGCCTACACTTGCCCTTGACACTGAGGGTCGGCATCTCATATACTGGCACTCTTGGATATAGAGTGCTAACAGTTCATTTTTGAAAAGAAATGTCCAGGGCGTCATTTTAAGTTCTTTTTTAATAATTCAAAAGGAGTAAACAGTTATGGCTACGAACATTACACCACTTCACGATCGCGTCATCATCAAACGCATCGAGGACAACGTCAATCAAACAGCGGGCGGGCTTTTTATACCCGACACAGCAAAGGAAAAACCGCAGGAAGGCGAAGTCATCGCCGCCGGCGAAGGTAAGTACAAAGAAGACGGTACCCGACAGGCCCTGGACGTCAAAGCGGGCGACCGAGTACTTTTCGGCAAATACAGCGGATCTGAGATCAAGCTCGACGGTGACGAATTCATCATCATGCGCGAAGACGAGATTCTCGGCATCATTTCACGCGCCGGAGCCGCCGCCTAAGCAAGCGATTTTTGATCTTTGAGCATTGAGCTTTGAAAAGCTCGATCAAAGTTCACAGATTCAAAATCAAAGATCATTTCGCCTTGGATCCGATCAAAGGTCCAAGGTCAAAAATCAAAGATCATTCCGATCATTTCGACGAAGGAGAAATAAATCATCATGGCAAAACAAGTAGTTCACGGAGAAGAATCACGATCCGCAATTTTACGCGGCGTTAATCAGCTCGCTGACGCGGTTAAGGTTACATTGGGCCCCAAAGGCCGCAACGTCGTTATCGACAAAAAGTTTGGCTCGCCTACGATCACCAAAGACGGTGTGACGGTCGCCAAAGAGATCGAGCTGAAAGACACGCTCGAGAACATGGGTGCACAGATGGTGCGCGAAGTCGCTTCGAAGACCTCGGACGTAGCCGGTGACGGCACGACGACAGCAACGGTGCTTGCACAGGCTATCTTTAAGGAAGGCGTCCGCACTGTTGCCGCGGGTGCAAACCCAATGGCGCTCAAACGCGGCATCGAAAAAGCAGTTGCCGAAGTAGTTGCCGAGATCCACAAGCTTTCCAAGCCCGTCGCAGGCGATATGATCGCTCAGGTCGGCACGGTGTCGGCTAACGGCGACAAGACGATCGGTACGATCATCGCCGAGGCGATGGACAAGGTCGGCAAAGACGGCGTCATCACCGTCGAAGAATCGAAGACGATGGACACCCTGCTCGAGGTTGTCGAAGGTATGCAGTTTGACCGCGGCTACCTCTCGCCTTACTTCGTCACGGACGCTGACCGTATGGAAGCCGTCCTCGACGAGCCCTACATCCTGATCAACGAAAAGAAGATCTCGAATATGCGCGATCTGCTGCCGATCCTGGAGCAGGTAGCTAAAATGGGCCGTCCGATGCTCATCATCGCCGAAGACGTCGAGGGCGAAGCCCTTGCGACTCTGGTCGTTAACAAACTCCGCGGCACGTTGAATGTCGCTGCTGTTAAGGCACCGGGCTTTGGCGATCGCCGCAAGGCAATGCTCGAAGACATCGCGGTCCTCACGGGCGGCAAGGTCATCAGCGAAGATCTCGGCATCAAGCTCGAGACCATCACCATCGAAGACCTCGGTAAAGCCAAAAAGGTCACCATCGACAAGGACAACACGACAGTTGTCGAAGGTGCCGGAACAGGCGAAGCGATCGACGGACGCATCAAAACGATCCGCAACCAGATCGAAGATAC
>JBBQGO010000301.1:0-3974 GCA_038323125.1 Pyrinomonadales bacterium | reverse complement strand
GCCAGCTACCGCCCGGCTAGGTTGCGACCCGTCTGACCGACGATGTAGCTCGCCTTGGCACGTACAACAACCGAAGGCCGCATTACACGGATCTTGATCTGTTTTCGATCGCCCACGTTTCCTACTGTCTCGGGGTAATAGCCGAGCGAGTATTGCCGGCGCAGCTCCTCGGCAATCCCCGAGAAGGCAGCCTCCAGATTGTACATCGAACTCGCCTCAAAGAAACGACCGCCGCTGTTTTGTGCCAGACGTTCGAGATACTGCTTGCCCCTGGCGTAATCCGCCTGACTCGCGGTTCCGCCGCCGCCGCCCATATTTACACTTCCGCCGGTCAAGATCGCCCCGAGAATGTCGGCCATTGTCACTTGGCCGCCGCGTCTCGACTGCGGATAATTGCGGCCGCCACCGCCGCCACGAGCGTTATAACCGGACGTATCGTATCGGATCGGGTAAAACAGGGCATCGACTTCCTCGGTCGCCCGCAGGGTACTCTCCATCGTCGCCAGTCGCGAGGTCGTGTCAACAGCATCTGTAAAAAGCACTACGGCCTTTCGGCCCTGAACTCGGCTCAAGTGTTGGTAGATCGTTTGATCGACTGCTTCGTATAGGCTCGTACCATCGCCGAACTGTGCATTGCGTATTGCATTGCGAAGTTGATTGCGGTTGTTAGTCGGTTCGGTCAGAACGTGAACATATTGATCGAAGGTGATCACCATCACGCGTTCCGAAGGCCGGAGCTGATCGATAAAGGTGATTGCAGCATTCTGTATCTCGTCGATGCGAAACTGGGTGGACGGACTGACATCGATCAGCAAGGCCACCGTAAAAGGCTGTTCGACCGACTGAAAATAATCGATCTTTTGCTCGATGCCGTTCTCAAATATCTTAAAATCACGCTGTTGCAAACCTGCGATAAAGCGCCCGTCACGGTCCAGCACCGACACCGGCATCGTCACCAGATTAGTCTCGACCCTAATGATCTCGTCGTCACCTCCATCGGGCACGACAGTCGGCGATGGCTCGGGACGCCTTGATCCGCCTTGCAAAACAGGCGGGCCGCCGGGTCTGGAACCGACCGTCCCATTCTGCAAAACCGGTGGCGTCGGCGTAGTCGCCACACGCGGCCTTGTCGAGGTGGTCTGGCCAAACACTCCAACTGCGAGCATCCCTAATGCGGTCAAAAAAACAAGCGTGTTTTTCATTGAGACGTATTCTCCGGCTTAGAAAGTTACTTTGGGGAAAGCGTCGTTATGATTAGAAAGCGTGGGTTTTCGTTGCTACTAATTTTTGTCAAGATAGTCGATCGCGAGGTCATGGAAACGGCGCCGAACGGAGTTAATATTGACGAATGGCAAAGCGTGATTGTGCGTGCGGTTCGTCAGCAGGATAAAAACGCGTTCCTTCACAGGGTCGATCCACAAACTCGTCCCCGTAAACCCAAGGTGCCCAAAGCTCGTCCTAGACATCTTGGTCCCAGCGGTTGATTCCTGAGTCGAGGCAAGCTGGAAAGCGAATGAACGATGTTCATTCATCCCGGGAGTGAAATTGGTGCGGAAAAGCTCACAAGTCTCCGGCTTTAGCAACGTCGTGTAATTCGGCAAGAATTGCTGTGCGATCGTAAAGACGTCTTTCGCCGTCGAAAATAACCCGGCATGGCCCGCAACACCGCCCATGAAATAAGCATTCCCATCGTGCACCTCGCCCCAGATCACGTCGCTGCGTAACGCGTCAGAACCGGGAGCAGTAGCGACCGGGCTCTTTCCGTCACTTAAAAGGAAGCCTTGCTCGACACAGGTCGTTTTCTCAAATTCATTGCCCTCTTCGCTTGCAGCAGCACGATGGCGCAGTTCCGGCAAAGGGGAAAACGATGTATCGTTCAAACCCACCGGTTCGAACACAACGCTAGCTGCCGCTTGATCGAGAGTTTTGTTCAAGAATCTCTCGACGACTACCGCGAGCGAGATAAAATTGAGATCGCTGTATGTAATCGCCTCCTGCGTAAAGCTCAGTGGCATCCGCCCGATCTCAGCGATGACCTCGGTTGGATCGGACACTAAAAGATAGAAGGGTTTCCAGGCCGGCAAATGCGATGAGTGCGACAGCAAGTCTGACATCTTGATCATCCGCTTCCCCTCGAGATCAAATTCCTTGAGGTAGATACTGACGCGGGCATCCAGTTGAATTTCACCTGCCTCGATCAGCTTCGCGCACAACAATCCCGTCACCAGAACTTTCGTCAAACTAGCTAGATCATAGATCGTGTCCGTCGTCGCCTCGATCTTTTCCGGCTCGACGACCGCGTTACCGAGGGCCTCGCTCAGTACGATCTCACCCTTTTCAGCCACCAAATAGACCGCCGACGGAAAATCCCCGGCCTCGATCCGTTCGCTTAGGAATGTTGCTATTTCGTTACGCACTTTCTTACCTTAATTGACACCGCACGATGGTGTAAATAGACTAAAGCTATAAATCAACTTTGGAGGTACTTACGATATGTCAACAAAAGCCGAATCGGCTGATCTGATAATGAAGCTTTACGACCTGCGCCGCGAAGCGACGATGCGAAAGGCGAGGGACTGGATGTTCACATTTAACCCGACGAGTGCCGAGGACTACATGAAAACGATGATGGATCCGGCAGTTGGCGGCTATCTGAGAATGGTTAGTTCTTACTGGGATATGGCAGCTACTTTCGTTAATCAGGGAGCGATCGATGCCGAAATGTTCAACCAGACGGCGGGCGAGCACATGATCGTCTTCGCCAAGATCGAGCCGTTTCTTGGTGAGCTGCGAGCGATGTGGCAAGCCCCTGAAGCTATGGCCAATCTGGAAAAGGTCATCATGGATTCGCCCAACGGAGCCGAGCGTTTGAAGAAAACGCAGGAATGGCTGAAAACAATGGCCGCTCCGCAGGCCGAGGAAGCCGCTGCCTAAACATCAAGACGCTTGCGATGTAAATCGATCTTTTCGAGTACACCAACAGCCAGACTCAACGCACGCCGTCCGTCGACACCTGTGACGGGCGGCGTCTTATCTTGCACGATGCAATCGAGAAATGCAGTGATCTCGGCTCTGAGCGGCTCTATGTCGTTAATCTCGAGGCGGTTGATCGAGATACCGGCGAGCGGATGTGCTGCGTTTGCATTAAGAGACGTTACCGATGCGAATTTGGTAGCGTAATCCAGAACCACGTATGAATTCGTCTGGTAAAAGCGAGTCTTGCGGATCTTTTCGGTGCCGATCCGTGAGGCGGTGATGTTAGCGACGGTGCCGTTCTCGAATTCGATGCGTGCGTTTGCCGCATCAACCTTATCGGAGATCACAGGAATGCCGACGGCCCGAATTTCACTGACGTTCACATCCGGCCCTACAAGCCATTGGATCGCGTCGAGGTCGTGGATCATCACATCGAGCACAACATCAACATCGAGCGAACGATTGGGGAAAGGCGATACACGATGGATCTCAAAGTACAGCGGCGTGGTCACGTGCGGTTTGAGCGCGACCATCGCGGGATTATAGCGTTCGAGTTGGCCGACCATTAGCTTTGCTCCGGATGATGCTGCCGCCTCGATCATCCTATCCGCTTCATCGAGAGCTAGTGCGATCGGTTTTTCGACGAGCGTGTGAACGCCATTTCTCAAAAACTCGCATGCGATCTCGCAGTGAGTTTCGGTTGGCGTGGCGATCGATACGACATCTGTTTTGTCCAGCAGATCGCGCCAATCGGTGTAATGCGTCGCGCTGTTTTCGTTGGCGATCTTAGCGGCCGTTTCGGCATTTGAATCACAAACGCCGGTAAACTCGACGCGGCCCTCGCGGGAGAACTCGGCGTAATTTCGTGCATGGTGACGGCCAAGACTGCCGACGCCAATGGCCGCGGCCCTCGGAATGCGGAGTGCGGAATGCGGAATGCGGATTTCTTCCATTTGGTATATTTGAATCAAAAAATAAATTCAGTAATACTTATCATT
>JBBQGO010000300.1:0-3986 GCA_038323125.1 Pyrinomonadales bacterium | reverse complement strand
CGCGAAAATTACGGCTCATATTTTCCGCGAAAGCCCATCTCTCATCCGGAAACGGATTGATATTGTTCGCGAAACGCAAGACTTTCTTCGCGATGATCCTCGTTCTTTCAGGTCCGAGGTCCGCACCTTCCCAAAAATTCTTCTATCTTTCGCGGAAGGTTCTACCCCTTCAGCGAAAGATCTTGGTTCGTTGCTTAACGATATGACGATCATACCCAGCCAGAGGAACGCGCTGCTCTCCTCAATGAAGGTATCAAACCTGATAATTGCCGGCTTCTCTACCGACATTTGTGTTCTCCTTTACCGCACATGACGCGTATATGCGGGGCTATAACGTTGCCGTTCCCGCCGACTGTTCGCCTTCGCCAGAAAGGGAATTTCACGAGAGTGCTCTGACCCTGCTGCAGCGGGTCGCCAAAGCCGACATCGATCCTTCGAACAGAATCGTTTCGCGGTTCGAGGCTTCCGGACCAGGACGGCCCCCGGCGTGAAAACCGGCCGCTATATTACCGCCTTTGCGCCTTGTTCTTTACAAGGTCCCGTAAAAGACGCTCTTTGTATGTCGGAATACTCAACTGATGGCGAATAGAGGATATGATTTGTATCAAGTCGAGTATCTCACGTAAATGAGTTCGACAATCTACGCAAAAAATACAAGGTTAAGGGAGACAGTTATGGACAATCAAGGTACAAGTCGAAGCAAAGAAACCGGAGTGTTATCAGGCCTTTTCACAGACCGTGAAAGCTCAGAAAACGCATACAAAACATTACGCGACCGGGGTTACTCGGATGATGATATCAATGTGATCATGTCGGACGAGACTCGCGATAAATATTATGGCGACGGCGCAAATGGGGATTCGGAGCTCGGCAGCAAGGCGCTCGAGGGAACGGGTGTCGGCGGTGCGGTCGGCGCGACTCTGGGAGCGATAATTGGCGGGATCGCCGCTATCGGCACGAACGTAATCCTTCCGGGCGTCGGCCTCGTTGTGGCCGGTCCTATCGTCGCGGCCCTCACCGGTGCCGGTGCCGGCGCATTGACGGGCGGGCTTGCCGGGGCGTTGATCGGATGGGGCATTCCCGAAGATCGTGCAAAGCTCTATGAAGAAGGCGTCCGCAGCGGCGGTACAGTTGTAGGCGTTTCGCCGAAGACTCCCGAAGATGCCGATTACTTCGAAAGTGAATGGAGAGACAAATATCGCGGCCAGCATATATATCGCTAGGCCCCGGATATTGACCAGCACAGAAAGCTCCGCCGCATTGGCGGGGCTTTCTATTTTTATAGCGAGGAATCGAGATCTATGCCCAGAAGATTTGTGATACATGAGCACCATGCCCGGCGGCTGCATTTTGATCTTCGGTTGGAGGTCGACGGTGTGCTGAGGTCGTGGGCCGTGCCTAAAGGCATTTCGCTCAACCCGGCGGATAAACGTCTCGCTGTCGCAGTCCCGGATCACTCATTGGCGTATATTGATTTTGAAGGGCGGATCAACGACGGCAGTTACGGAGCAGGTGAAGTCCGCATATGGGACGATGGTACGTTCGAGACTAATTTCGACCCTGCGCAGCAGCTCGCCGGCGGCAAGCTTGTTTTCACATTTTTCGGACTAAAGGTCCGGGGTGAATTCGTACTCGTAAAAATAAAAGGACAGTCGAACAATTGGCTGCTTATTAAGTCAAGTGACCATTTTGCAGATGCAGAATGGAAGTTGGAGACTGTGCTTCCCGTCCGAAAGACGAAAAAGGCTGTTAAGAAATGACGGGGTTCTGATTTCGCTCTGTTTCACCATCACAACACCGAACCCGTCCTCATTGACTATCCTCGCGGTATCGAAAATAGAGCACAATGCCGATCACATTGTTGACTGTCAGCATCGCGTTCGTGAACATAAAAACCCAGCTGCCGGTAAGGTAGCTGTACACTGTAAATCCAATAGAGGCGAAAAGTTGTCCGACAAAAAGCCAGCTTGAGATACCTTCGCTAGTACGGCTCTTCCACTGTTTATAGACCTGCTTTACCAGCGTGGCGAGCAGTACTACCGAGCTGAACCAACCAATGGCTTCAATCATCAAGTATTCTCCTTAGTGTCCATCGCGGCGTCTTCACGATCTTCGGTCGCTCCGTTGTTTTTTCTCGCGGCGTCCGCGTACTTGACCATCTCGGCGAGCCGTTTAGCGATCTCTTTCTCATCCAGGTTTTCGACATCCAGCATTTCATTACGGGCGGCTTTGACCGAGAGGATGAGCTCGTCGAGCTTTAACTGGATAGCGACCGTGTCACGGTTTTGGGTGTTTTGTATTAAAAACACCATTAGAAACGTATTGATGGTCGTGCTCGTGTTGATCACCAATTGCCACGTGTCACTGAACCTGAACATTGGGCCCGAGCCTGCCCAGACAAGCACCAGCAGCAGGGCGGCGATGAATATGACAGGCTGTCCAGCCAAATGAGCGGCGCCGTTGGCGAACCGATTAAAAATAGATTGGTTATTTTGCATTTGCTTCTCCTTCGATGACATAGAAAGGCCCTCTGTCAGCATCCCATTCGAACTGCGGCGTTCAATGCTCGACGCTATGATCAACCAAAACAACGGCAACCAGCATACCGTTTTCGAGCTGTACGACGCAAACGGTAATCTGATCGCGACGGCAGCAAACAAGAAGATACTTTTAAATGGCCTCACACCCGGCACTTATTTCTATCGTGTGAGCGGAAATGTCACAAAGGCGGTCGATTTCACAATAAAGAGCGGCCAGGGACAGTAAAACTGTGATCACATTTGAAAACGCGTCCCCGGTCTTCACGGGGACGTTTCTCGTTGATCACAATCATTGTTCCATATTGACCTACTTTGCTGACAAGAACCTTGATTCAGAACACCATCATTGTTCAAAATCGACCTGTTTTGCGGATCATAACTTGCCGCGCGCGGCAAGAGTTCTATTCCACACCTAATCATCCATGGAGAATAGCCTTGTCAAACAAACGGCTTTTGGAACAACAAAAACCATGAAATATAGGACATTTCTAAAGAGTCCAACTATAGGACATTTCTAAAGAGTTTTGACACAGATCAACAAAACATTGACCTTTTCGCTGCATTTGGCTTAAAATAATCCGTCTCCAAATCTATAATTAAATCTGAGGTACTCTCATGAATTCAAGATCAAAGTTAACGCTGTTAGCTCTCGTTTTAGGTCTATTTGTCATGCAGGGGTCTGTGTTTGCACAGGCTGGTGCCGGAAAACCCGATAAATCAAAGCAATCGGATCGCTCGGACGATACCACGATCTCCTTTCCGGAAGTTGATGGATGGGAAAAAGGCGATGTGCAAATCTATCCGGACGGTGCTCTGGGCTACAGCGTTCCCTATCGATCGGACGCGGGCGACGCTATCACGATCTATGTATATGACGGCGGCGTGAAAAAAATACCTGACGACCTGAACCACAAAATACTCAAGGACCAGATGAAGCAGGCGAAAAATGAAGTATTCGCGATGGGCGAAGCCGGCCTTTATAAGAACGTGAAATAGGTAAAACGTGAGACCGTCACTCTCGGTGGAACGGCCGGAAAGGTCCGCGCCCTTTATACGCTGATGGAATTTACGTTTCGAGGTGTTGAGTCAGACTCCGAGATCTATCTTTTTCCGTACCAACGCAGATTTGTCAAGATCCGTGCGAGCCGGCCAAAAACCGACGGAGCTGTTAGGTCGCCGGAGTTTCTGGACCTGCTCGCGGTGATCGACGGAATATTCGCGAAATAGCGGCCGCCAACAGACGTTTCCCGCTCTCGATCCCTGTCAGGTAATCTTAGAATCCCGATAATGCCCTTACTTGTCGCGGTTCCTCACCGCTCGGCCGCGATGAGCCGAACCTTTTCGCTGTTTCGCTCTCCGCGGGTCGCGAAGGATCTCATATTCTTCGCGACCGGGCACACCTCAATCGCGATCCGGTTTATCTTCATCGGTAAGGTTCGCAATTTC
>JBBQGO010000299.1:0-3992 GCA_038323125.1 Pyrinomonadales bacterium | reverse complement strand
AACTTTCAACTCAATGTCTTCAAGCCGGTGATGATCCACAATTATCTGCATTCGGTTAGGCTGATACACGATGCGTGTCACGGCTTTGTCGACTACTGCATCAACGGGATCGAGCTGAACCGAGAACAGATCGACGAGTATTTGAGAGATTCGCTTATGCTCGTTACCGCTCTCAACCAGCATATCGGGTATGACAACGCCGCCAAGATCGCCAAGAACGCCCACAAGAAGGGAACTTCTTTAAAGGAATCTGCCGTTGAGCTGGGACTGCTGACCGCGGAGAGGTTTGACGAGCTTGTACGGCCCGAGGAAATGACCCACCCCTAAACTCACTGTCTGGGCATTATGAAGTAGTAATAGTATGCGGCCGCAAGGGTCGCCGCTGCGATAAGGCCCATTAGAACAGCGACATACACCGAGCCACGGACCCATCCGCGGTTCGCTGCCGCGGCCTTCACGGGAGCGGCCGGCGGTATCTGGTCGTCTGATCCCGCCGAAGGCTCTTCATTGATCAACGTGTCGTGCAGATGCATATCGTCATCCGGCGCGGGGTCCACGTGACGTCGGGCTGTTTTAGGCGTAACCCCTTCCGTCGTGCGAAACACCGGTTCCGGCATTTTCCACGGAGCGGTCGGCTCGATTGCTTCTGGTTCGTCACTCATCGTCTTATAAGGTGTCGGCTACTTCTGGATATCCAATACATCAGACCTCGTAATGATCCCGGTGATCCTCTTAAAATCTTCGATCAGCACGGCGGGCGATTTCGTCAGCTTATTCTTTAGTTCGTTAAAGCTCGTGTCCATATCGACGACGGGAAAGCTCTTGTCCATTACATCGCCGACCTTTGCCTCGAGCAGGTTTCGATCCACGAGAAGTTTCGCCAAAACGTGGCTTTCGCGCAAGCTGCCCACGGACTGGTGATCTTCCAATACGGGTATCTGGGTTACACCATTCTCGCTCATAAGAGCTAACGCCGCCCCAACTGTCTCATCGGGCGAGGCAAAGATAAGTTCGCCGGGAGCTCCCGAGTCCTTTGTCTCGGCTATCAGGCTGGCCGTTATTTTCTGAGGTTCGAGCAGTAGTTTTTCCTTCATCCACTCGTCGGAGTGGAACTTGGACAGATAATGCTCGCCGGTATCGCATACAATGAAAACCACCACGGCGTCCTCGTCCAGGTCTTTGGCGATCTTCAATGTCGCAGCAAAATTAGTACCGGTCGAGCCACCGCAAAAGATGCCTTCGCGGCGAGATAATTGCCGTGCGTACTCGAACGAGTCACGATCGGTGATATTGAGGATCTCGTCGATGATCTTCATATCGGCGTTGCCCACCGGAAGGCTTTGGCCAATACCTTCGACCAGGTAGGGCGTCGTTTCGGGTACGTGTCCCGAATCTTTATAGGTCTTAAAGATCGATCCGTACGGATCGGCACCGATGATCTTGATGTTCGGGTTCTTTTCCTTGAGATAGCGGCCGGTTCCCGTGATCGTACCACCGGTCCCAATACCCGAAACAAAATGCGTTATCTTCCCGTCGGTATCGTTCCAAACCTCGGGGCCGGTCGTCAGGTAATGGGCCTGTGGATTTGCCGGATGATTGTACTGATCGGGATAGAACGAGTTCGGCGTCTCCTGCGAGATCCGCTTTGCGGTTTCGACATAGTGATCGGGTGTGCCGTGTTTTGCCGCGGATGGGCAGACGACGATGTCGGCGCCGAGTGATTTGAGGTAACGCATCTTTTCGGTTGAAACCTTATCTGTCAAAATAAAGATACAGCGATACCCGCGTACCGCCGCCACCAGAGCGAGCCCGATACCCGTGTTGCCCGACGTGGCCTCAATTATAGTCCCGCCCTTTTTTAGCACGCCCTCTTTTTCCGCCCAGTTGATCATCGAGATCCCGATCCGGTCCTTTACCGAGTATCCCGGATTGAGACTCTCCATCTTGGCGAAAACCTGGGCCTTTATCTTGTGTTGTTTGGTTATGTGATTGACTCGGACTAGAGGTGTATTGCCAACCAAGGCGAGTATGTCGTTATAAAATTTCATTAGTTATGGTCTCAGGGATTATAAATAACGAGTTTATTCGCAAAGAGGTTTTGAGGCAAGAATCGCCACTTGCTAGACAAGAGCCTTACGAGCTCCCGGATTGAGGGCGTCGTCGGGACTCCAAAGCCCTACGATCACGTTGGAGTCGATCGAAACTGTCATTCCGGCTCTCGCATCTCGCGGATCGCGTCAATGACCGCTTGACGGCCGCTACCGATCCCGGGCGTTCCGATGCCCTGGTATTTTGCAAATGGACTTTCTCGTTTCTCTGATCTTACGACCATCTCGTCTCCGTTCTATTCGAATACCAATCGGTCTCCCTCCATAACGCCAAGGGCCGTCCTTACTTTGAGGGGTACCGTGATCTGCCCTTTGCTTGTTATCTTTGCTCTTGTTCGCATCGCCATACTCCAACTCCTTACCTTATCAAAGTACGCCTTACTTTCTTAACCGCGATCAATCCTGCGGGATCATTAGTGATCAAAGCGCCGACCCCGAGGCGTTGACAGCGACTAACCCATTTAGGATCATCTGCGGTCCAGATCGTAACAGGCATGACGGCATCCGCGGCGAGCGAGACGAGGCGCCGTGTGACGAGTGTCCGGTGCAGCGATATCTGATCCGCCCCGAACTCGCGCGCGATCGCAACGATATGTTTGCGGCGTTTCAAGAACGTCATGATGTCCGGCGAGAACAGGGCGGCCGTCGTTACATCGGGCAATTGGCACCGTATAGCAGGTATGGCCGCGAGCCTGAAACTTTTTACTATCATCTGCGGCCGCAGCGGCGATACGAGGATCACCTCACATACAGCCCTTACCAGTTCGGGTACATTGCCGTCAGTGGGCTTTAGTTCGATGTAGATCAACCCTTTAAAGTCCTTCATCAGCTCAAGGACTTTCGATAACCTGGGAACGGTTTCGTTTGCAAAGTCGGCCGCCGCCCTTTTTGGATGTTTATCATTAAACCAGGATCCGACATCGATGCTGTCGAGCTGTTCGGATGTGAGATCTGCGATCCGGCCAGCTCGGCGGCCGGTGCGGTCGAGCGTCGTGTCATGGATCACGACGGGCACGCCGTCGCTCGCCAACTGGACGTCAAACTCGATACCTTCGGCCCCGGCAGCGATCGCGGCTCGAAAGGCCGCACGGGTGTTTTAGGGCGCAACGTGGCTCGCTCCGCGGTGGGCGACTATTACCGGCAGGCCGCTCACTTTTTCTCCAGCAGGAATATTGTTTTGGACCAGGAGATGGGTTCGGTTATCGGGAACTCGTGGTTGCCGACTATCTTGAAGTAATGCCCGGCCGCCTTGCGTACACTGTCGACAGGATGGATCTTGAAATTGTAAAGCAGTTCCAGCACCGATCCGACCACTGACGGCTTTACCGGAAGCAGAACGAGCCGTCCGCCCTTTTTTAGTACCCGGGCGGTCTCACACAGGCCATCATCGAGCGGGGTATACTCCAGCACGCCGCACATCAGCACGAGGTCGAACGTGTCGTCGTCAAACGGCAGCCGCAGTATGTTGCCCTGTACCGCATCCGAGAATTGGTATTGTTTTCGTTTCGTGAATTTCTCATTCGATACCTTTAGCGAATTGTAGGAAAGGTCAAGCGCTATAGAGCGACGAGGCTTAAATCCGGCGTCCTGCAAGGCGAGCGTGACGATACCCGTTCCGCTGCCCGCGTCGAGCACGAGGGATTCAGGGCCGATGTCGAGATCAAGTGATTTGAGATATTTGGCAACCGATGCCCGATAACCATTTATCTTCATCGCCAGATTTTGCACGTCGGCGATGCGGTCGTACAGCCCCTGCGTTTTAGTCTTACCATGGCTGCCGTTTCGGCCGTTTTTGGGCATCAGATCATTTTTCAGCCAGGAGCTTTAGGACCATATCCCGCATCTGTGCCAGACGCGCCGGGCTGCTGCCCGATTCAATGTACC
>JBBQGO010000298.1:0-4000 GCA_038323125.1 Pyrinomonadales bacterium | reverse complement strand
AAACAGACTCGAAGTAAAGATGCTCGAAACCGAAGACGAACTCACCGAACTGTATAAAGTATATCAAGACTGGAACCGTCGCAAGGGCAACATTCCAAACACTTTTTCGTCGTTTCAGCAACTTCTTGGCTCAGAGCATCGGGCGACACTTATCGCCATTCACGACCGGACGGTGATTGCGGGCACATATTTGCGTTTTTGCAAGGGCGGAATCGTTGAATACGCCGCCAATAACTCTCTGAGTGAGTTCAACAAACTGCGTGCGAACGAACTACTGGGGTGGCGGGCGATCGAGTGGGCATGCTCTGCAGGATTTAGGCGATTCAGTTTGGGAGCCTCGCACCCTTTTCTATCCAGGTTTGGGGGAGAACTTTCTGCGGCTCACCGCTATCGCATGGACCGTACCTTTTTCAAGCGTCATGCTAAGCGTGAACGCCTTACTCGCTTGGCAGTCCGGACGTACGTGTCACTTCCCGAACGATTGCGTAGAACCATCAAATCCGTAGCAACCAAGTATTGACAATGGTTTTGAACATTACCGAGAAGATCAACCAACCCACCGCATGCACCGAGCTTCGTGGCCGCGATATCTTGTGTTTCAGCCACGACTGGACGGGCGACCCGCTATCGAAAACCCATCTGATGCGGGTGCTCAGCAAGGACAATCGCATTCTCTGGATCAACGCCATAGCGAACCGCATGCCGACAGCCTCGACGCGCGACCTTTCGCGTATAGGTTCCAAGCTAAAGAAATTTACCGAACCGGTACGCGAGGTTGAGCCGAACATTTTCGTACTCAACCCGCTCGCGTTTCCGTCGTACGGTAACCGGTCGATCCTGCGGGTGAACCAGAGTTTTCTTGCACGCCAGATCAAAAAGGCGATGCGGCAACTTGGCTTTGTGTCGCCGGTCAATATGGTGTTCAACCCGGCGGCCGGCATGATCGCCGGGAGACTCGGTGAGAGCGATGTGATCTACTATTGCGTTGATGAATACACAGCTTTTACGGGTGCCTCGCCGGGGCTCAAGGCGATCGAAGATGACCTGTTCAAACGAGCCGACCTAGTTGTTGTTTCGGCCGAAAGGCTGTTCGAGTCCAAGAGCCATTTTAATCCGAACACATTTGTTATCCGCCACGGTACGGATTGGCGGCATTTCAGGACGGCGCTTGATCCCGCGCTTGCCATACCGGCTGACATCGCCGATCTGCCGCGTCCCATCATCGGCTTTCACGGCCTGCTCGCCGATTGGGTCGACTATGATCTGATCAAAGCGGTCGCCCGAAAGTTTGCCGAAGGGTCGGTCGTGCTGATAGGCAAGACTAGTGTAGACGCCGCGCAGAAGGTAAAGATATTGAACGGCGTGCCCAACGTTCATTTCCTCGGCCGCAAGCCATACGGCCAACTACCGGCCTACTGCAAAGCATTTGACGTCGCCCTAAACCCTTTTGCTATTAATGAACTGACACTGGCGGCAAACCCGCTGAAGGTCCGCGAATACCTGGCGGCCGGGTTGCCCGTGGTCTCGACCGATATCCCCGAGGCAAGGGTACTCGACGATTGTATGGTGGGCACAAGTGAGCAGGACTTTATCGAAAAAGTCGCGTATGCACTCGACCACCCCAAACCGCGCGAGGCGGTCAGCGATGCGATCGCCCACGAAAGCTGGGAGGCGAAGATCGAGGAACTTCGCGAGATACTCGCGGTTCATCGGGCCGCGAACTCTATGAAGTCCGGCGAGGCCGGCGACCCGGGAACACGAGGATGAACCGTTCCCTCAAATACCTGTTCGCCCTCGGCATTGCTGCGGCCGCATGGATCTTGTTCTCACCCCTTCTGGCAACGAGTTTGATCGTCGAAAGGCCGCTCGACCGCGCAGATGCGATCATCGTCCTCAGCGGCTCGGCGGTTTATAAGGAGCGTATGCACAAGGCTGCCGAACTTTACAAGCAGCAAGTCGCGCCGCTGATCCTGCTTACCGATGACGGGTCGCGAGCGGGATGGTCGAGGGGAGAACAGGTCAATCTGCCATTTGTCGAACTCGCCAAACGCAGGTTGGTCACCGAGGGCGTCGCCCCCGAAGCGATC
The DNA here is from genome assembly GCA_038323125.1 of Pyrinomonadales bacterium. Classification (GTDB taxonomy): domain Bacteria; phylum Acidobacteriota; class Blastocatellia; order Pyrinomonadales; family Pyrinomonadaceae; genus OLB17. Next base: position 1,913 of record JBBQGO010000298.1, on the reverse strand, counting down.
GTCATTCTGCCCGGCGTAGTCGCCGGGACCGATGACGAGGCAAGAGCCCTCGCCGAAGAACTTGCGGCCCGGCCGCTGGCTGCCGTCATTGTCGTTACTTCGGCCTATCACTCGCGGCGGGCGCTTCGTACATTTGAAAAGATCCTCGGCGACGATCCAGCCTCGATAGGCATAGACAGCGCACCGCCTGGCATGCAAACCCCCGGCCCGAACTATTGGTGGACAAAGCCCCGCGGATGGCAGATGGTAGCGGGCGAATATGTGAAATCACTGGTTTATTACGCCTATTATTGAGAGGCGGCAGCACTGCCGATCCGAACATGAATACAGCACTGGTTGAAAAAATAGACATCTCAAAACAGCACGCCTGCGAAGTAGCGAGCGGCGAACGCTTTGAATTTGGCAAGAACTGGAGTGCGTTCCTGTCTGTGCTCGACGAAGCGCGGATCGTAACCGCCGTGGCGTCGCTCAGAGAGATGCTCGACTGCGAAGACCTCACCGGCAAGACGTTTCTCGATATAGGTTCCGGCAGCGGCTTGTTTTCGTTAGCGGCACGCCGGCTGGGTGCTCGGGTCCATTCATTCGATTTTGACAGCCATTCGTTCGCCTGTACGCAAGAGCTGCGAAAACGTTTTTTCCCCGGCGATGATGAATGGCGAGTCGAACAGGGTTCGGCGCTCGACGCCGCGTACATCGCATCGCTCGGCAAGTTCGACATCGTCTATTCGTGGGGTGTGCTCCACCATACCGGCCAGATGTGGCGTGCACTCGAAAACGCCGTCTTGCCCGTAGCAGCGGGCGGCAAGCTGTTCATCGCGATCTACAACGACACCGGCAGTCAGGCAAAACGCTGGCATTGGATCAAGAGAACATACTGCAGCCTGCCGCGAATGCTAAAAACTCCCTTCGCCGTCGCAGCCATACTCCCCGAGGAAACAAAGAACCTTATCCGCTCGCTGATCACGCTACGCCCGATGGACTATGTCCGATCATGGACCCAATACAAAAACGGACGCGGGATGAACCGCTGGTACGACATCATCGACTGGGTCGGCGGCTACCCATACGAAGTCGCGACCGTTGATGAAATATTTGAGTTTTACAAAGAACGGGGATTTACGTTAACAAAGATAAAGTCGGGCGGCGTGGGCCTGGGCTGTAACGAGTTTGTTTTTGAGCGGGGCGATTAGCAGGTCCCGCCTTTTCCACTTTTCCACGTGCCAGTGTTGCGGTAGGCCCGCAACCGTCGCTCCCGGTTCTGACTTTTTCTCACCATTCTCTTGAAAAGTTGGTGTATGATGGATGCATTGTCATGACAAAGCTCCTCCTTCTTACCCTTCTTATAACGCTGGCCGGCATCAACGTTCTTGGCCAACAGGCTGCAAGCTGCCCGACGATTAGTGTTGTTGGTCCCGATAAGATCGTACAAATTGGTGAACCAGCGTTTTTTAGGGTCGATGTCGAGGGCGTTGCTGCTGATGCTCCTATAACCTATGTCTGGATGGTGGTAAACGCGGAGATACTTGATGGCCAGGGTACGAACCTGATCCGGATCAACGCCCCTTCTGATTCAGCCGGCAGCAATATTAAGGCTACGGTAACTATAGGCGGCCTGCCAGCAACGTGCGAAGCGGTTGCCTTTGAACTAGCTGGGGTTGTAAACATACCTTGCGGTTTGCCTGCAGATGAGTATGGCGAAATTCCTTGGGAGGAGCAATTGGTGCGGCTAGACAATGTCATGGTGCAAATGGCCCATAATCGTGATTTTAGAGCGTTTTTTCAAATATCGATTGGTCCCGGTGAAACGGTCGACAACACAAAAAAGCACGTTATCAAGATCGCCAAACATTTTCGCTGGCGCAACCCGGACTTTGATCTCGAACGATTGTTTTTCGGTATTCAGAACGCGGACA
>JBBQGO010000297.1:0-4003 GCA_038323125.1 Pyrinomonadales bacterium | reverse complement strand
GTCTTTGGTCATTACGATCAGGTGCTCGCAACCCGCTACCTGATCAAAACCTTCTTTCACCGTCGTGCCGAGCGGCAATTCGTCGGTGCCCTCGAATACGAAGATCGCCTTCGCGTCCGAGTCGGCGAGGTGATATGCGATGTCCCTCGGCTTTGACAACACGCTGAGCGGAACGACGGCCGCACCGGCTTTCATAATGCCGTAGTAGACGATCGGGAAGAACGGCAGATTTGGGCAGCATATGGCAACGTGGTCGCCGTATCCGATCCCCATCTCGCCAAGGGCGTTGGCCACCCTATTGGACAGCTTGTCCAACTCACTATAAGTAAGCCGGACATTCCCCCACACGATCGCCTCGTTTTGCGGCGTAAGGCGCGCGTGGTGCGTAACTATAGATGCCAGGTTAAGTGTGGTCGCCGGTGACTCCATAAATTGCGGATTACCCTCTTGCTTACAGGTGTAGATGTTTTTGAGACTAAATTATTATTACATCATTGTTTGTTCGATTAAAGTTCGTAGCGCAAGGCCTCGCCGACAGAAAAACTTTTGACTATTTTTCGTTAAAAATATAGAATTTTTCAGTTCTGTCCTTTGCTCCATAACGTTCCTTGCTTTCCCAGAAAAAGGGCTCTCACAATTATGAAAATAAGATACATCGCACTTTCTGTTGCTCTAACGCTGACATGTTTTGCCGGTCTCATTGTTTCGGCCGCTGACTATACTGGCAAGTTCGATCCCGCGCTGGTTGCAAACATCGAGGATCACGAACGCGTCGTCTTTAAGGGGGACACAGGTGCCCGGATCTCGAAGCTGGGCCCATTCGAAGAGGACACGCATTTTAGTGCGGCCCGGTTATTTGACCCGCGAACGGGCGAGTATTCGATGTCTGCTTTTTTGGTCGAGGAGATGGACACCAAGCCGCTGCTCTTTGTGGACGTTAATGACGACGGAACAATATCCGCGGACGAGAAATTCACAATGGCACGCCGCCGTAAGGACAGCTCGTACGAATGGGAAGCGACGATAACGCTTGCGATCAAAGAGGGCAGGTTTACAACCGTTCCCATTTTCGTTCAATATCTCCGATCGGTATTGACCGACAAGATGACCAGAGACGATCGCTTGATACTGCAGTCTACGGAGGTCATGGCCCGATGCACTGTTGATGTTAAGGGCAAACCGGTAATGGTCCAGTACCAATATTCGGTTCGCGGCAAAAAAATCTCGCCTCAGACGGGCTGGCTCGGCGTCGATATTGACGGCGATGGAAAGATCGATATGGACGGGCTGTCGCCCGAAGCTGCCAAAGCGGATGACGAGTCCGTGATCTTTCGCGTCGGAGATATGTACCTGTCGACCAAAAAGGTTGATATTTCTAAAGATCAGATCATCATGCGCGATCACGAGGCAAAAGCTTATAAACGGCATGAATTGTACCTGAACCGGGAGTTTCCCGAGTTCAACTTTACTGATTTTGACGGCAAGAAACGCAAGTTCTCTGAGTTCCGAGGCAAATATGTGCTGCTCGACGTGTGGGGTTTCTGGTGCGGCCCGTGCCGCGAAGAACTGCCTTATATTCGTGAGGCAAATAAACGGTTTGAAAAACGCGATCTCGTCATCCTGGGCCTGAATACGGATACAGAGATCGACGCCAAACAGTCTCTTAAGAACAATGGGATGATCTGGACGAACGCCCAATTTGAGAGCGTTGTGACGTTTTTACGGGAGGGTTTGCGGATCAACTCGTTTCCGACTACGTTCCTGATCGGGCCGGACGGCAAGATCCTCTCAATGAGCCGCTCTGAACGCGACGAGTTATCGCTTCGCAAGCAGAGCCTGCTTACTTCGCTCGACGAGACCCTGCCAAAGCGGTAATGGTAGGTGCGTCCGAGATAGTTGGCGTCGATCGGATATCAGCGTCGATCGACTGGATCGAATGCACCCGCCATTCATCGTTCTGATCAGGAAAATCATTTCTAAAATGACCGCCGCGCGACTCCTCGCGCCACAGGGCCCCCTTCGCGACCAATTGAGCGAGCGTAACGAAGTTTCGTGACGACGTGCCGAGAGTGGCGGCAGCTATCTGATCGAACTCCTTAAGAGCTCGCCGCAGCGAACCCCGGTCGCGAAGTATACCGACACGTTCCCACATAACCCGCTTGATCCGCTTCTTCACGGCAGTTGAGAGTTGAGAGTTGAGAGTTGAGAGTGTTGAATGATCGATCTTCAAATCTCCGCTCATGGCTCGCAATGCGTCATTGTCATTCGCGGCGGCCTCACCGGCACGGGCGCCGAACACGAGCCCCTCAAGCAGGGAGTTGGAAGCCAGTCGGTTCGCACCGTGAACGCCCGTGCAGGTTACCTCGCCTGCGGCATACAAACCAGGCACCGTACTGCGTCCCCACAGATCCGTGCGAATGCCGCCCATGCAGTAATGCGATGCGGGTGAGACGGGCAGCATGTCCCGTGCGATATCCAAACCATAAAAACTGCACGTTTCATCTATCTTGGGAAAGCGGTGCCGCAAAAACTCTTCGCCGAGGGCCGTCATATCAAGAAACACAGTTCGCGTACCTGTTCGCCGCATCTCAGCGACGATCGAACGCGAGACAATATCGCGTGGGGCTAGTTCGGCCCGTTTATCATAGCGGGGCATGAACCGCTCGCCAAACTTATTTTTAAGTATCCCGCCCTCGCCGCGCATGGCTTCGCTCAGGAGGAAACGCGGCGCGTTCGGCAGGTTTAGAGCGGTCGGGTGAAACTGGATAAACTCCATATCGGCCATCTCGGCACCGGCGAAATATGCCATAGCCATACCATCGCCCGTCGCGACCGGAGGATTTGTCGTGTGCAGATATAGCTGGCCTGCTCCGCCCGTACACATTATCACCGCGCGTCCATAGATCTCGCGCGGTGCGCGGAGTATAGGATCGAGAAAGCGGACGCCCACGCACCGGCCGTCTTGAACGATCAGGCTCTCAGTATTTGCGAACGGTGTTAAATTGATAGTTTTTTCAAGCCGGGCGCGCTCTATGAGTGCCCTGACAAATTCGGCCCCTGTCGAATCGCCGTGAGCGTGCAGGATGCGGCGGCGCGAGTGAGCCGCCTCTTGAGTAAACACAAGTTTGCCGCCGTCACGGTCAAACTCGGTGCCCCACTCGATAAGCTGTTTTATGTATTTTGTGCCTTCGGTGACGAGCGTCCCGACCGCCTCTTCATCGCTGAGGCCCGCGCCGGCGTTCAGCGTGTCGCCTTCGTGCAATTCGGCCCTGTCGTCATCCGACAGCACCACGGCAACCCCGCCTTGAGCGTACTCAGTGTTCGATTCGCTTGCCTTGTCTTTTGTCAGGACAGTGACACGAGCGCCGCGGCTCGCAAGCTCGATCGATGCACGAAGCCCTGCGACACCGCTGCCAATCACAATGAAGTCGGTTTCCAGGGACATTAGGTGAAATGTAGCAAATTACAGACCGCCGTCCTACTTCGCACGCCTAATCCAAAAAGGATATTTCATCTGCCAATGCTACCGGAAACATGATGTGCTGCTTACATTGAGAATTATATTTATTGCATTCGGCTGCGTTTTAGTTTAGAGTTGCTCTACTCAATCCCATTGAGCTTTTATGAAAGCTCGAACTCTCACATTCCCGGTGATCCTGCTGCTCGTTCTTGCTTTTGCGGCTACTGATAGCTTCGCGGCAAATCTCATCGTTACAAAAACCGAAGACACCGCCGACGGAGTATGCGACGACGATTGTAGTCTTCGTGAAGCAGTTGCTGCCGCAGCCTCGGGTGACACGATCGTCTTTTCGGACCTATTTAACACACCGCAGACTATAACTCTAATTAAGGGTCAGATCGAGATCGACGAAGATCTGACGATTACCGGCCCCGGTCCAAACTTACTTTCTATAAGCGGAAATAATGCAGGACGTATACTTGTTGTGTTTGTAAGCCAACGTGTTCTGGTCGTAAGTGGTTTGCACCTACGTAATGCCCGTCT
>JBBQGO010000296.1:0-4014 GCA_038323125.1 Pyrinomonadales bacterium | reverse complement strand
TCTCGCTCCAGGCCGTGATGAGCATGGTCTCAGACGTTACGCACGTCGAGCAGCGTGCTCTCTTAAATGCTGCTGACGAGGCACATATTGGCAAGGTTTTCATGATGGAAGAAGGCCTTGCCGCCGCCTTCGGCGCAGGAGTACTGCCGACCGATAAGCGTGCCTCGGCCATCGTCGATATCGGTGCCGGGACGACAAACTTCGCTGTTATCGCGAAAGGCTCGGTTGTCCACTCGACGTCCGTCCGCTACGGCAGTCACTCGATCAACGAGGCACTCGCCACACACCTTCGACGCCATCGGGGCTTGCAGGTTGGCGATGAGACGGTCGAACATCTAAAAACAACATTTGCCTCAGCGTTCCTGCCCGCCGATCTTGAAAAGACGATCGAAGTCCGAGGCCGCGACGTCCAGACCGGAAGCCCCGCCGCAGTTACGATCGATGCCGGCGAACTTTACCCGATAGTCGAGGCGATCGTTCGACGGATCGCTGTCCGGGTCAAGGATACGCTGACGGAACTTCGCCCAGAGGTTGCGGCCGACATCTACGACCGCGGCGTGATCCTCACCGGCGGCGGAGCCTTGCTCGAGGGCATCGATCAGTATATGCGCTCCTTTATCAACCTTCCCGTCACCGTGGCCGACGAACCCCGCTGCGCCACCGTCAACGGACTGGTCAAAATGTTCGACGACGAAAAACTCTTAGAACGCGTCTCCCGCAACGAACTCGGCGTCTTTCAAAACGCGGAGATACCCTTTGAGGCTTGATCGTCCCTTCGTGATTTTGTGTCTTCCCCCTGTGCCTTGTAATTAAGGTTTTTTCTTCGTTTCCCCGCTCGACTCTTGTGCTATTCTAGGCATTTGCGATGCAGTTTACCGACCTTATTCCGACGTTTAATAGCCTGCGCAGTGTGCTGGATTTTGCGCTGGTCTTTATCATTGTGTACGTCGTCCTTAAGCTTTTTCGTGGAACGCGGGCGGTGCCGACGCTGGTCGGGATGGTGATATTGGCTTTGCTGTATTGGGTGGCAGTTGTGCAGGAGCTTTCGACGCTCGAGTTTGTGTTGCGTTACGCGGTCGGATTTATCGGTATCGCGATCATTGTTTTGTTCCAATCGGAGATTCGCCAGGCGCTGATGTATTTTGCCAACCGATTGCGATTTCCCATCCTTAAAAATCAACGCGGACAATTTGGCGGCAGTGTGTATGACGAGATCGTACTTGCCGTAACAACCCTTGCGACCGAAAAAACGGGTGCGCTGATCGTGATCGAACGAAACGTCGGCCTTAGGAATTTTATCGACGCCGGCGTCCAGCTTGACGCGCGGATCAGCTATGACCTCTTGGTGTCGATATTTCACCCCGAAACGCCGCTTCATGATGGCGCGATCGTCATTCAAAACGAACGCATCGCCGCCGCATCGGTCTTTCTGCCGCTGACCAAAAATCCAGAGGTTTCACGTGAACTAGGCACACGCCACCGGGCCGCGATCGGCATCACCGAGGGCTCGGACGCAATATCGCTCGTAGTATCAGAGGAAACCGGCCTGATCACGTACGTCGAGGCCGGCAGCGTCCGACGAAACATCGACGCGACACAGCTGCGCAAACTGTTGCTCGATGCACTCGAAATACCGCTCGTCGAGCCGCGTCGTGATCTGGCAGCCATCAAAGAAGAGACAGACGCCACGATCGGCTAAATTCGTAATTGTTAATTCCTAATTGATCCCGATGGAGGAAAGCGTTTCAAAACCACAGCCCGCGAAGAAACTTTTCTTCAAGCACATTCTAAAGAAGATCTTTCTGGAAGACTGGGCTTTAAAGCTTCTTGCTCTGGTTATCACATTCGCGCTGTGGCTCGGCGTCACGGGCCTGAGTACGCCGACGACAAAGCGGCTCACCGTGCCGCTCAATTTGAATATTTCCAGCAACGCACAGGTCGTCAACGTTCCCCAACAAGAGGTCGATATCGAGATCAGCGGCGATAAGACCCGCATCGGCCAAATAGATCGCAGCGCACTAGTCGCCTTTGTCGACCTGACGGACACGCCGCCCGGCGACCGCGTCGTCTCGCTGTCGCCCGATAATGTTTTTGTCGCCCTCCCGCAAGGTATCAAGCTTGTCGAGGTCGCCCCGAGCCGCATCGCAGTAAATCTCGAGGCCGTCGTGGAAAAAGAGATCGAGGTCCGGCCGGAAACGTCCGGTATCGTAGCCGCCGGTTACGAGATCTACAGTACGTCCGTTCTGCCGCCAAATATTCGCGTCCGCGGCCCGGCGAGCATTATGCGGCTCCTCGAATACGTCCAGACGGACGCGGTCGATATCAGCGGCCGGACGGGAGAATTTACCGCCCGGCAGGTCGCCGTCAACTCACCCGACTCCAAGGCCGCCGTGCTCAACACCGTCGTGGATGTGGTATTCAAGATCGGAGAAAAACGCGTCGAACGACGGTTCTCGATCCCCGTCGACGGCCAGTCGAACAAAACCGCCCGCTTGACTCTCTTTGGCCCGAAAACGTTGATGGCAAAACTTCGAGCCGACGAGCTTAAAGTAGAAATGTACCTCGACGGCAACGGCGAAATACTCCCGCGTCTCGTAATTCCGGATGAGATAAAGGAACGGGTCGAGATAAGAAATCTCTCGGTCACTCCCTAACGGACCTCGAAGGTATATTCAATAATGCGCACGACCGAAACCGGCTTTCCGTTCTCAACCTTTGGTTCAAAACGGATCTGCCTCGCGGCACGCAGCGCCTGTTCGTCGAGTCCGTAACCGAGTCGATCTATCACGAGCATACTTTCGATCTTGCCATTTGCCGCAAAGAGTACCGCGACTTTGACGGTGCCGCTTTTGGATGCAATCCGTGCGGCATCAGAGAACGAAGGTCGCGGTTTGCTGATGATCTTCAGGTTTGAGTCGCCGGGCGTCACAACCTCACGAGGAAGGGGCGAAGTAGGCTTTCCATGTTTTCTGTTGGCAAAATAGCTGTGAAAAGCAACGACCGTCTCAAGCTCTTCCTCGAGCCGTTTTGTATCCGGTTTGCACCGTGCAATACCCACCTCAAGCAGATCTTTAGCTTGTTTGAGTAGATCGATATTCTCAGGCTTTGGCTCGTCGCCATCGGCCTCGGTCCCGAAACGGGCGATAAGGCTCTCGGATGCGAGCACATAACCCATGGGATATTTTGGGTCGATCTCGATCGCCGTGCGAGCACTGCGTTCGGCGTCAGCAAGCTTTCCTTCTAGGAGACCAGCGTTGGCAAGCATCACGTGGGCTGTCACATTCCTCGGATCTGTCGCTACCACTCGCTTCGCCTCGGAGCGAGCCTTACTAACCTGCTGCGTTCGAAGGTAGATGTAGGCAAGATTATTGCGAAACAGAACATTTTCGGGATGCAGCTTTACCGCACGTGCCAGATATTTCTGCGCGTTTTTGAAGTCGCCCGTATTCACATACGAGGCACCGAGAAAGTTAAATATCGCCGCATCATTTTTATATTTTTCCTCGTCTTTTGCCTTGCTTAGCACCTGAATCGCCTCGGCAAACTTACCTTGCTCGAAAAGCTGGACACCAGGGTGTATTGTATCGGCCTGACCGATAACTGAAAAAATTGAAACCAACGCTATCGCGGCAATTTGAGAAACTCGTAATAACATATTATCTACTTGCGAATGTATTTTGATGCAATTATACAGATTTCAGGTACGCTGCGATGTCAAGCCGCATATCCTCCGTGATCTCATGCTTTGCCGCGTAGTGCTTTGAACGATAATTCGGCAGCGTCGCATCGAGTTTCTCGTTAAATCCGGCAAACTGTTCCTGCGTGTAAAACTCGTCATCATCGCCGTACAGATAGAAGGTTTCGGCAGCGAAGGGCTTGTATTTCTCGTTCGTTTCCAGGTCGCCCGGGATGCCGCCACAGACGCCGATGATGCCTTGGAGCACCTCTGGGTAGGTGAATGCAAAACGAAAATTGAGAGCGCAGGCCTGTGAGAAGCCATAAAGAAAGATGCGT
>JBBQGO010000295.1:0-4015 GCA_038323125.1 Pyrinomonadales bacterium | reverse complement strand
TCGGCCATAAGTTCAAGGATCTGAAGATCCTTGAGCGAGCTGTGACCCATAGATCATGGGCTTATGAGAACCTTCCTGGCGCCTCGGATGAAACAATTCATGAGACCGAGAATGAATCGCTTGAGTTCGTTGGTGATTCGGTTTTGGGTCTGATCATCGCGGAACAGCTCTTTTTGCGAAACCCGCGTCTGAGCGAGGGCGGCCTCACGCTGATGAAACATCACCTGGTTAGCGGAGCCGCGTTAGCCGAATTGTCTCAGAGCATAGGACTTGGCGCTTTCTTGCGCCTTGGCGGCAGCGAGCTTAAGAGCGGCCGAAAAAAGCAGAGTTTGCTGACGAACACTTTCGAGGCCATCATCGGTGCGGTCTTTTTGGATGGCGGGTACGTGGCGACGCGCCACGTCGTGACACGTCTGATGGAGGACAAACTTCGATCGGTAAAACCGGAAACGTCTATCGACTTCAAATCCAGGCTCCAGACCGAGCTGCAAGCTCAAAAACAGAAGGCCGCTGAGTACAATTTGTTAAAGACCGACGGCCCGCCGCATGATCGAAAGTTTTTTGTTGAGGTGGTATGGAACGGCGGCAAGGCTGGGGGTGAAGGGAATTCTATCAAGACAGCCGAGATGCAAGCGGCATCTAAGGCTCTGAGCATGGTAATGTCAGAAAACGGAATGGATACGAAACGTGAGCCTGGCGATTAGCGTATTATTGAGGGAGCACTTCCATAGCATTTATGAGCAAAGTTGAGAACGAGATAAAGCCCGCCTCGGAAAGCGTGCCCGTTGGCCCACCCAAGTCCACTGCCCGCGAATATTTTGAGTCGTTCGTGATCACGCTGATAATGGCTATTTTCGGCATGACGTTCATACTCCAGGCTGTGACCGTGCCAACCGGGTCGATGCAGAATACGATACTCGTCGGCGATTATCTGCTTGTAAACAAATTCATCTTTACTCCGGGCGGTTATGAACTTCCATTTCTCCCGCAACGCGAGATCGCACGCGGCGACATCATCGTTTTTAAGTATCCCGGCAACAAGGTCCGGCCCGAGAACGACCGGTCACGTAATCTTATTCCCTATCAAATAAACTATGTAAAACGTGTGATCGGCCTCCCGGGTGAAACGGTTGAGTTTCGCGACAATCAGGTTTTCATCAACGGGCAATTGCTGCCGGAACAGCGAGTGATCGGCGATTCAGATGACGATCAGTCGGCTCTGGAGGTAACCCAATTTGAAGAATCCCGACCGGGTGAGGACCATACTGTTTATTATTCAAAAGATTCGATGGACGCGGTGCGCGAAGGGCGAAGTTCCTACCGCGGGTATGAATTCGCGGTCAAGGGAAAGCCGATGGAGGTGCCTGCCAATAGCTTTTTTGTGATGGGCGACAGCCGGGACAATAGTGAGGACAGTCGCTATTGGGGCTTCGTGCCGCGTGAATTGATAATCGGTCGTGCAATGTTCGTCTATTGGTCCTGTGATCGCGGTGCTTCGAATGGTGACATGTTAGGCTGCATCACACATCCGAGGCTCGACAGGATCTTTAAGTTCGTCAAATAATCGGGCAGTTAAATCTTAGCGATCAAGGCGGTCCAACGACCGCCATTTTTTTAAATGAATATTGTATATAACGAGGAAATGCTTGGGGCTATGCGAGACCGGATACCCATTGTTGCCCTTGAGTCAACGGTGATCGCTCACGGCTTGCCTTATCCCCAAAATCTTGAAACCGCGTTACGTCTTGAATCTGTGGTCCGCGACGGTGGGGCGGTTCCGGCGACAATAGCGGTTCTGGACGGGGTGTTCTGCGTGGGACTCGATCGTGATCAGATCAAAAAACTCGCAACCGGCCAGGCGATACGCAAGATCTCACGACGGGACCTGCCGGTCGCTATAGCCCGCAAGCTGGATTGTGCAACCACGGTCTCAACGACGGCGTTTATTGCTCATAAGGCCGGGATCAAGGTGTTTGCGACGGGGGGCATCGGAGGGGTACATCGGGGCGGTGCGGCTGATATTTCAGCCGATCTGCCCGCGCTCGCTCAGACACCCATTGCGATAGTATGTTCAGGAGCTAAGATCGTGCTCGACCTGCCTGCGACACGCGAATGGCTCGAAACGCATGGCGTGACTGTCCTCGGATGGCAATGCGATGAATTACCGGCCTTTTATAGCCGCAGCAGCGGCTTACCGGTGGACGAACGCGTCGAAACGGCGGCGGATGTCGTATCGATAGTGGCTTCCCGTGATGAGTTGGATCTCCGCAGCGCGGTGTTGGTTACCGTTCCTGTGCCGCAAGAGTTTGAGATAGAGAGAGCCGAAGTGGAATCGATACTTGCCAAGGCCATAAAGCTTGCGGAGGAAGGTGCGGTCCGCGGCAAGGCGATCACGCCTTTTTTGCTTTCAGAAATGTCACGCCAGAGCGAAGGCCGTACCCTGACGGCGAATATAGCACTTTTGGAAAAGAATGCGTCCGTCGCTGCCCGGATCGCGTGTGCGATCGCTACAGAGTGATCACTGCATTGCTGTCATTTCCATTCTTGCTTTCAGATCTATAAGCCTTTTTTGAGCCTCAGCGTGCTCCGGTGTTCCGGCAAACTTCGCCAAGATCTCTTTCCAACTCGAGCCGTCGTAATGAAACTGTCGCGTGGCGGAGTTGAACAGGAACGAGATACCGAGCTTGCGGTAGCGATCCAGACTTACAAAATTGAGATAGTAACTGTGCACCGGGGCCGCCGAGGCAGCCATCTTTCTCCGGCTCAGCCGCCTTGCCGCATCATTTGAAAACTTGCCCGCGATGACTTCTATAAGATCGCCGTAGAGCAACAAGATCGAAGGTTTGAACTTCGAATTCGAATACAGGCTGATAAACTGTTGCGCGATCTGGAGTTGCTCAAATCCATCGGCCGCCTGCACGAACCGGGCCAAACGTTCCTCGTCGCCTATCCGAAACTTGCCAAAAACTGCATCTGCCTGGATCCAACCAAAATTAGCCGGCGGGGTGGTGACTCGATAAAACGTCACTCCATCGCCCTGCGCGACGCCGAGTATCTGTATCTTGCGGCCCAGACGCATTCGCTGGATAGATGGGGAAAAAAGGCTTGGCCGCTCACGCAATAACGAAAGGGTCTCGTCGATGACGACCGCTGACTGGCCGACCTCGGGGCCATTTTGGGTCGAAGCCGGGTTTTTAGTTACCGTTGATTTGCGGACCTGGGCATCCGCAGGAGCGTAGGAGGCGATCAAAGTAAAGAAAATTATTGTTAACAAAGAGAGTTTCATACGGTCCCCATGGCGTCACTTCCTTTTCGCCCGGTCAATTCGTTCCTGGACGCCGGCATGATGAAAATGGCAGATGGCGATCGCCAGGGCGTCCGCCGCGTCGTGCGGCGTGGGTACGGCTTTCATACCAAGCAGTATCTTGACCATCTGCTGGATCTGATGCTTTTCCGCATTGCCATATCCGACAACAGTCTGTTTGACCAGCCGCGGAGCATATTCAGCGATCGGTATCCCGCGCTGTTCCGCAAGCAGCAGCATAATGCCGCGTACCTGCCCTAGCTTTAGTGCGACGCCGACGTTAACGGCGTAGAAAGTGTCCTCGACCGAGAGAACATCGGGCGAATGCTCGGCCATCACCTCGGCGACGCCGTTATATATATTTAGCAGCCGCTTGGAAAACTGCTGCTTCGGATCGGACTTGACGGTGCCGTAAGCGACCAGCGCGTACTTTGAACCCGCTCCGTCAACGACGCCCCAACCGAGCGTTTCACTGCCCGGGTCGATTCCTAAAACGCGCATTGAATTTCAATCGAAAAGCTGTAAATTTATGAAACGATAACCCAGGCTTTTTGCCAAAAGCAAGTGCGGTTTGGGTTTACGGGCGTGTTTTTTAAAAATGGTATAAGTTTAGCCGAACATTTAATAAAGATATTTACTTTATATGAGATTCTCGGTCCAACCACAAAAAAGGGACCCATTGAAAAGATAAGGCTAAATCTTGCCGATTCG
>JBBQGO010000294.1:0-4031 GCA_038323125.1 Pyrinomonadales bacterium | reverse complement strand
CGGGCGGTGTATCCACTTTGGGTTTCGGCGTTGGTGGGGGAAGGATCGGTTTCACCACCGGAGGTTTATCGGGCGAGGTGTCGACCGGTTTTGTTGTCTCGGTGCCCGTCGTGATAGTTGTCTCGCCGTCTGTTCCCGGTAGTGGAGCGTTCGGGTTGATCTTGGTTCCGGGAGTAAAGGTTATTCCCGTCTTTCGTCCGGCGACATCCGCTTCTTCTAATTTTTCAAGTTCTTCCCGTTTGCGGAGTTCGCTTGCGCGCTTTACCTCGGTCGGCATCGCCGGGGCGTCGGGGAAGGCCTCGCGTTTCTTGTCTTTCATGAACGGAATCATGAACGAGTTAAAAATCGGCAAGGCTGTGCCACCGCCCGTCATTCCGGCTCCGAGCGATTCTTTTCTGAGCGGATTACCCATCCACACGCCGGTCGAATATTTAGGTGTGTAGCCGATGAACCACACATCTGTGTGGTTGTTAACGGTTCCGGTCTTTCCGGCCAGCGGATGTCCGCCGGCACTCGCGCCGGGAGCAGTTCCGCCGCCCCGTACGACCCCTTGCATCATCTCGACCATTGTCAGGGCCACGTACTCGCTCATTACCTTTGACGAGTTCCCGTCAAATTCCTCGAGCAAGCTGCCATCGCGATTAAACACTTTGCGGATCAGGTGCGGTTGTACACGAATTCCCTTATTCGGGAACGCCGAATACGCCGCCGTCATCTCGATCAGCGATGCTTCGGACGCGCCGAGTGCGGATGGCAGGCTAGGAGCCATCGGATTAGAGATCCCAAAGCGCCTGACCATCTGTGCACCGGCTTGAATGCCGACCTGCTCGAGCAGGTGGACTGCCGCTATATTCAGCGATTTTGCCAACGCCACTTTCATCGGAACGTTGCCATGGCTGAGGCTACCATCGTAGTTATGAGGCATCCAACCGCCGCGTTTGATCGGGGCCCCGCTGACCATCATCTCGGGCGTCATGCCATCCTCTACCGCCGCGGCATATACGAACGGCTTGTACGCCGAGCCAGTCTGCCGCAGACCCTGTGTCGCGTTGTTAAATTTATTGGTATGGAAATCGTAACCGCCGACCATACACGCAATCTCACCGCTTTCTGCATTTATGCTAACGATCGAGGCCTGCACCTCGGGCACCTGCATCAACTCGACATCGAGCATCATTTTATCTTTATCGACACCCTTCACCAGAAACTCGGCCAAAAGCCCTGGCTTTAACTCGTCTTTCGGACGTTTACCGCTACGGCCCATATTTGCCGCCCGTACGATTGCCTTGTATCTTCCAAATCGAACGCCGACCTCATCGCCGCCGAGACTCTCTTTCATTACGAGTCCCTTAATGTATTCACCTTCGCTAAACTCGTCACCGAACCAGTCCGGATGTTTAAAGTTTTCGAGTGTCCGGTTTATTTCCTTTTCATCGGTGATGGGCTCGTCATTGTCAGTGACCAAAATGTCTTTATACTCCGAACGCCACCCTTTACCGCGATCGTATGCGCGGAGCCTTTCGCGAATGACGCGCGTCGCGATCTTCTGCGCCTCTAAATTGATCGTCGTATATACCTTGAGCCCGCCCTGAGCAACGCGGGTCGTATATTTCTCTTCGAGATATTTTCGAACCTCTTCGATCGGGTAATCCCAAGCGGTCGATTTTGGCTGCGATTGGTAAAAAGCGGTTGATGCAAGTTGGATCGGCTTGGCCTTGGCAGCATCGACTGCAGACTGAGAATATTTCTCGGGAAAATACTTGGTCATCTGATCAAGCACGATGTCACGCCGCATTCGGGCCTTCTGCATGTCACGGGTGGGCGAGTATTCCGGCGACTTGGGAATTGCAGCTAGCAGGGCCGCCTCTTCAAGAGTGAGATCCTTAACAGACTTTCCAAAATAGGTACGCGAACCCGCCTCAAAACCGTACGCACCCGCGCCAAGAAACACATAATTCATGTACATTTCAAGGATCTGATCCTTAGTGTACAGCCGCTCGATCTGTAAGGCGACGGCCCATTCGTTGACTTTACGCGTATAGGTCTTGTCTTTGTAAAGAAACAGATTCTTGGCAAGCTGCTGCGTGATCGTCGAAGCACCCTCAGTCTTGCCGCTCGTCAGATTCTTAAAAACGACGCCGACTATTCGGTAAGGATCGATGCCGATATGGTCGCGGTACCGGTAATCTTCAATCGCAAGCAGCGCGTCGGTGACCTGTTCGGGCACGTCCTGGATCTTGATCGGAATTCGTTTTTCGATCGCAAATTCGGCCAGGATGGTCTCGCCGTCGTCGGCGTATATAGTCGTCACCTGCGGCGGACGATATGTCGCGAGGGCGGAGACCTCGACCGAGTAGCGTGAATTATTCAGGTAGTACGACGCTAATACGCCCGTCAGAGCACCGGCCGACAAAGCCAGCACCAACGCCGCGATCAAAAACGTCGCACCCGAAAACCATCCACTCGACGAGCCTTCGCCCACCGATTCCGTCGTCTTAAACTTCTTTACATCTACCGCCATGACGTGTACTCCTAATTCACAAAGCGACGCAGCTTAACGCTGACCACAAACCCGATCGCAACAAACGTCGACAAAAGCGCGGATAGACCTGCGCTCATCAGCGGCAATGGCACACCGATAACCGGCAATACGCCAAGCGCCATCCCCACGTTCATAAAAATCTGAAAGACCATCCCGCATACTATAGACATTATAACAAGCATGCCCGCCCTGTCGGAAGCTTCTCGTGCCCCGGCGATCATTCGCGAAAGCAACAATGCATAAGCGAGTAGCAGCGAAATGCAGCCAATAAAGCCAGTATTCTCAGCTGCCACAGCGAAAATAAAGTCCGTTTGCGGCTCTGGCAGAAACTTCAGCACGCTCTGCGAGGTTTCCGAGTCGCCCTGAATCCCCGCAAGTCCTCCCTTGCCCACCGTGATCGTCGATTGGATGGTGTGGTAACCATATCCGCGCGGATCCACGCTGTCCGGGTCGATGATCGCGTTTATACGTTCTTGCTGATAGCGCTTTATCACGCCTGTTTTAACGCCCGTGATATAGGCCGCAGGCACAAATATCGCGACGGCAACGAGCGAGATCACGACGTATCTCATCCGAATTCCCGAAAGAAAAAACATTGCCGCCAGGATCGGAAAGTACGTGATCGCCTGGCCCGCATCCGGTTCCAGCATGATCAGAGCGACCGGCCCGGCGAAGATCGCTCCCCCGACGAGCATTTCACGAAAGGTGAGGGTGCCGCCCTTTTTCGCTCCAAAATACCTGGCGAGCATCAGGACCGTCAGTATTTTTACAAACTCCGATGGCTGGAACTGTCCAACAATCGGTAAACGCAGCCACGCTTTCTGACCATTGACCTGCACCCCGAGCGGCGTTAGCACGAGCAGCAAAAGTATCAGTCCGATCACATAAAATATTGGTGCCAATTCGATCAAACGCCTGTAATCAGTAAATGCGACGATCACAAATGCGACCAGGGCGATGCCGATCCCATAGATCTGCTTTGTCCAGTAGCCCTCTGTCGGCAAAGCGTTATGAATCTGCCACACGCCAAATGCAGCGATAACGATAGCTAACAAAGCAGTCAGCCAATCAAAATCTCGCAGATCACGCTTTTCGGGTATGCCGACCATGTGTTAATTCGACAGCGAATCTCCGCGTCCCTGCGTCTCGCCCTCTCCGCGTCCACCTTTTTTCGACGCGACCTCGGGTGACACATGTCCTGGACGCTTTGCAATGTAGGTTTCGTAAATGCCCTTCGCGGCCGGAGCAGCAAAGCTGCCGCCGAAACCGACGTTCTCGATAAGAGCGATCACCGCGATCTCCGGCTTGTAAGCCGGTGCAAAACTGACAAACCACGCATGGTCCTTCTTGGCACCCACGTCCTTGCCGAGTGCCGCGACCTGCGCCGTTCCCGTCTTGCCTGCGATCTCGAAATCTGCGATGCGTTTTGCCCCCGGCGTACCGCCGCCATTCACAACTCCCCACTTGCCCTTGATCACTAGATCCCACT
>JBBQGO010000293.1:0-4047 GCA_038323125.1 Pyrinomonadales bacterium | reverse complement strand
ATTATAGAGTCTGAACCTTCGATTCGCGAAACTTACGCGTGACGGCTATTCGGCCGGAAACATCGTCGCTACATCATTTAGGTCGCTGGTGATCCGCATTCTGGGCAGACTGTTTAGGAAATCGCGGCCGTATGATTTGGTGCGGAGCCGGGGATCGAGGATCGCTATGACACCGCGGTCGGTACTGCTGCGGATCAGTCGCCCGATACCCTGTTTTAGAGAGATCACAGCCTGAGGGACGCTGTATTCGAAAAACGACCTGCCGCCGTTATCGTCAATGAATTTGGTGCGGGCAGCGACTATGGGATCGGAGGGAACAGCAAACGGCAGCTTATCAATAATGACGCACGATAACTGCTCACCACGGACATCAACGCCCTGCCAAAAGCTGGACGTTGCAAACAGGACAGCATTGGGCGTCTCACGAAACTTATCAAGCAGTCCGGCCTTAGACATACTTCCCTGCAGAAAGCACGGATAACCGATGCGGGACGAAACAAGCTCGAACAACGCGGCCATCGATTGGTTGCTCGTGCACAGGACAAAGGCGTGGCCGCGTGTCACCTGCAGGATCTTGATGATCTCAGTGGCGGCCATTTGCGAAAATTCGGGAGAACGCGGGTCAGGCATTGCCCTAGGCAGATAGATCATCGATTGCTTTTCGTAATCAAACGAAGAAGGAGCAACAAGCGAATTTGTATTGCCGGCGGTCAGTCCAAGTCGGTCGCGGATAAAGTTAAAACTGCCGTTCGTCGAAAGCGTGGCGGACGTCAGAATGCAGGTTTCGACCTTGTCAAAGAGATTTTCCTGCAGCAACGCCGATACATCGACGGGCGACGCCTGTAGGAACACACCGCGTCCGCGGCGTTCGAGCCAATATACAAAATTCCGGTCGGCCTGCTTAACGATGAAGTCGAGATCAAACCGAGTTTGCCTGATGCGTTTCACCACGCTCTCGGCCTCGGGCAGTTGTTCGGTGTAAACATCCACTTCGGTCTCCAGCCGGGCAAGGGCTTCGTCGAGGGCATGATACGCCTCGCCGAGCGGCGTCGGCCTGTCTTCGCCGTCACTCCCGCGATTCGCAAATGCATCCGGCAGCAGCGGGAACCGTCCTTCCTGTCCGCGGGCCTGTGTGAATCTGACCCAAAACTGTTCGCCAAATCCTGCGATGCGGGCGCAGGCCTTCATGATCGAAGCCGTCGCAACAGCGTTCGAGATCGGCAGTTCGCCGGCGTCGCGAATGAGGTCGTCGATCCTGAAATTGGATACCTGAAACCCAAAATAATCCGCTGCGATGTCCTCGATCAGATGTGCCTCGTCAAAGATGACCGCGCCGTAATCCGGTATGACCTTTCCAAACTGGTTGCCGCGTACGTTAAGATCGGCGAAGAACAGGTGATGATTGACGATGACTATGTCCGCACTCTCGGCCCCGACACGCATCCGGGTAATAAAGCACGGTTCGAAATCGACGCACTTCTGGCCGATGCAGGTCTCGCTCTTTGCATTGACGCGGCTCCAGAAGGAAAGATTTTCGGGCAGGTACGTTAGTTCCGCACGGTCACCGGTGTGTGTCCCGCGCGACCATTCGCGGACTTCGCGAAAATGGTCTATTTCGCCGATGCCGTCGAGTATTGGCTGGTCGTCACTTTTGTGAAGCCGATTGATACATGCGTAGTTAGAGCGGCCCTTCATATAGGCCGCCGAGAACTTTTTAGGAAAGATCCTTTGCAGGAACGGGATGTCCTTTTCCATCAACTGCTCTTGCAAATTCTTGGTCCCGGTTGAGATTATGATCCGTTTTTTGGTTCGCAGCGATTCATTGATGGCGGGTATCAGGTAAGCCAGGGTCTTGCCCGTACCAGTGCCGGCCTCGACGATAAGATGTTTCTTCTCCTTAAAGGAACGAGCTATCGCTTCGGCCATTTTCACCTGTCCCTCGCGGTACTCGTAATCGTCATGAAATTGCGACACGAGGCCGCCCGGGCCGAAAATTGCATCGGTCGACGTTTTTTCTTCTATGATCGGGTTATCGCCGCCCATTTTTATTGACACAAGGTGGTTTTCTGATAAAATTGAACATTGCAGCAAAATTAAGTTTTTATACGAATCCCGACCTAACGCACTTGCCAGACTAGGTCGCAGTTTCTAAGCCGCATATTCGCTCAGAATCACGCAATTCCGGATCGAATCTTCTATCTTAAAGGTTTGCAAAGCTATTTCGAAGCGCACCACGAAGTTTACGTTCTCTAGTCCGTCACCGTACCACCAGTTGAATTAATTAAATATATGAAAAATCGTTTGCAGCCGCGATCCTATCGCCGGGCAGTTCTTTCCCTTTTAGTTCTCGCGGTCGTAACCGCTGTTTTCGCCTTACCGTACCACTTTCGGTCAGCGGCCGCTGTGGGCCTCAACGAACGCACCGAAAGTCACGAGGACGGGCTTCCCAATTATGATATCCGAAGTGACAAATCTGCGTACGGGGTTCTCGAGAGCTTTCGTTCCGCGGCGGGAAAGAGTGCTTCGGCCGTAGCCGATCATCGTGAAGCGATGGTTCGCGGTGAGGACGCTCTTAAACTGCGGGTGCCGACACTTAAGATCAAGTACAACGATGACATCAAGGTCCCGGAAGTGATCGGGCCGGACGTCGCACAAGGCAGGGCGTTTCTGACCGGGCGTTCGGGCGCAAAACGTTCAGACATCCTCAAAGACTTTTTAAATGAGAACGCGGAACTCGTGGGAGCTCGCGGCTCGCAGGTCAGTGATCTAAAAGTTTTTTCGGATTACACTAATCCGAACGGGGTCCTTTCGTTCGTTGAACTCAACCAGGAGATCAATGGTGTCCCGGTATTTCGCGGCGAGATCAAGGCGGGCTTCACCAGATCCGGCGAGATGGTGCGAGTGATCAACAATTTCGCACCGGGCCTCGAGTACGGTGCCCTTTCAACCGATTTTGGCGACCCGGCCGTTGCGGTAGCCAAAGCCGCGGCATATATCAACAATAATGGTTCTCGCATGGACCTCAGGCGAAATGCTGGCGAATCCACCGATATCAAAGCCGTATTCGGCGGCGGTGATTGGGCTACCACCGCGGAAAAGATGTATTTTCCGACCGAACCGGGTGTCGCCGTCCCGGCATGGCGTGTATTGATCTGGCAGCCGGTCAATGCCTATTACGTGGTCGTTGACGGCCGTACCGGTGCAATGCTTTGGCGCAAGAACATCACCGAGGACCAGACCCAGGCAGCGACCTACAACGTCTATGTAAACCCAACTGCAATGATCAACGTGGCTGACAACCCGTTCCCGATGACTCCGGGGCCTACCGCACCGAACGGCGTTCAGGGTACGGGGATCGCGCGCACACAGATCACCGCGGTGGGCAATGAGGCTCCTTATCAATTTAACAACAACGGTTGGATCACCGACGGCAGCAACAGCACGGACGGTAACGCTAATGCAGCCGGATTGGATCGTGACAGCACCAACGGCATTGATGGAAACGGCATCCCAGCCGGCTCGCCCAACCGCGTTTTTGATTATCCCATCTTCCCCGGTGTACCGGTTAACCCGGCTCAGGCACTGGGAGATAACCCGCTGCCGGACGGCGCCGTTCCCAATGTTTGCGTTAACCCCGGAACTACGCCTGAGATGATAGATTTTCAGCGTGCGGCAGTAACACAGCTCTTTTACATAAACAATCGTTATCATGACGAAATGTATTTGTTAGGTTTTACCGAGCAGGCCCGCAATTTCCAGCAAAATAACTTTGGACGTGGCGGCATCGGTAACGATCGTGTTTCCGCCGAAGCTCAGGATTGCTCTGGAGTGAACAATGCGAATTTCAGTACGCCGGGTGATGGCAGCCGCGGACGTATGCAGATGTATATTTGGACCAAGTCCGACCCGACGCCTGATTTCGATGGCGATCTGGATGCCGACGTGATCATCCACGAGTTTACCCACGGTCTATCAAACAGGTTACACGGAAACGGCAACGGGCTTTCGGCAAACCTATCCCGAGCGATGGGCGAGGGTTGGTCGGAT
>JBBQGO010000292.1:0-4065 GCA_038323125.1 Pyrinomonadales bacterium | reverse complement strand
CATTGCGGCGGATAACATGGGTTCCGATAGCGAGTTTCATCGTTTTCTTGACGGGCCGGAACGCGTAACAGTTCCAGGCGACGCCAAGGGACGTGACGAGATGTTGGCCAAAAACGAAAAGCTGCGGACACTGGCCGAAGGCGGCGAATTCGTGACCGTTACGGGCGAAGATCTCGGCCTTGAGGCGATCGACGATCACACTCTGCGGATCAAGCTCATCCAGCCTGCCCCGTTCTTTATTGGGCTTTTGGGACACCAGTTCTTTCGGGTTGTTCACCGCGGCACCATCGAAAAATTCGGCCCTGATTGGGTTAAGCCGGCAAATATCGTTACTAGTGGCCCATTCCTATTAAAAGAGCATCACCCGTACGACCGTATAATCGCGGTGAAAAATCCGGGCTACTGGGACGCCGACATGGTTCGTCTCGACCGCATAGAGTTTTATCCGCTCGAAGAGCAGAACACGATGCTCAATCTCTACAAAGCCGGTTCCGTTGATGCGCTTTACAACCACACTGTTCCGGCCGCCTGGGTAGACACGATCCGCGAGTTCAAGGATGAATATATGAACCATCCGGAGGTCGCGATCGAATACTACACGGTCAATGTCACAAAGCCGCCGATGGACAAGCTCAAGCTGCGTCAGGCGCTTGCTCTGGCTATCGACCGCGATTCGCTTGCTAAGTTCCGGCGAACGACGAAACCGCTGGTGGATTTCACGCCCGAGGGTATATTTCCCAAATACGAAGAGGCCCGGACAAAGGTTTACACGCGGGAACTCGCCAAGCAGGGAAGTACGCTCGAGCAGTGGAAGGCGAGAAAATTCGATCCCGTTAAAGCTCGCCAGCTGTTAGCTGAAGCCGGTTATCCGGTTATCGAGAACGACGGCACGTTTTCGTGTCCGAGCTTTCCGGTGGCTGACGTCGAAGTGCTTTACAACACTACCGAAAGCAATTAAGCGGTAGCTGAATTCCTACAGGCACAATGGAAGCAAAACCTTGGCGTTACGCTTCAGTTAAAGAACCAGGAGTGGAAAACCTTTCTCGTCGTTAGAAAAGATCTTGATTATAACGGCGTGGCTCGGGCCGGTTGGGTCGGTGATTACATGGACCCATACACATTTCTGAACCTTTTCTATTCAAAGAACAACGACAGTTCTACGGGTTGGCACAACCCAAAATTTGATCAGCTGATGGACGAGGCGAACAAGGAGCTCGACGAAATGAAGCGATTCGAAAAGCTCGCCGAAGCCGAGTTTATGATGATCCAGGACCAACCGGTCCTGCCCCTGCAAACTCAGGCGACGAACTGGATCAAAAAGCCTTACATAAAGGGACTCTATCCGAACCCTGGCACACTGCATGCTTGGAAATTCGTTTATATTGAACGCGATCCGGCGAAGTGGGACACAGACGTGGATAACATAATGTCGGCGCGTGACGAATCGGTCTACACTCACATTGATCGGATCATGGCGACGCAGACCGCATTTAACGAAAGCAAACAGGCCGCGGCTGCACCGGTTGGCGAAACAACAGGGGGAACGGCGAATTAGCCCAAACCAATGCTGAGCTTCATATTACGCAGGCTGCTGATAATCATTCCGATGGCTTTGCTGGTCGTCTCCCTTACATGGGGATTGATCCGCGTGGCACCGGGCAACTTCTACTCGGAAGAGAAAACGCTGCCGCCCGCTATCGAGGAGAATATCAAGCGCAAATACGGACTCGACCGGCCATGGTATGAGCAGTATTTCATCATGCTTGGCAACGTCACCTGTCGTCCGATCGCGGCTGACAATCCGTCCACGACCGGCGTTCGTTTCTCGATATTCGGTCAAAGTATCAAGTGTTTCGATTTTGGCGACTCGCTCAAATATCTGGGTAAATCGGTTAACGAGATCATCTTTACCCATTTGCCGTATTCCGCGACTATCGGCATTCTTGCGTACCTTCTGGCATTGATAACTGGCCTCATTGCCGGAAACGTCGCTGCACTCAGACAAAATTCTCCTTGGGATTACGGATCTATGACGGCCGCGATGCTGGGCCTGTCGGTTCCCAACTTCGTGCTCGGGCCGATCCTTGTGATCGTATTTTCACTTTGGCTGTTCATATTGCCTCCGGCCCGCTGGGGCGGCGTCGCCAATCTGATCCTGCCCGTCATAACTTTGGCCGCGATATACATGGCGTATATTGCCAGATTGACGAGAGCCGGCATGCTCGAAGTGATGCGTTCCGATTACATCCGTACCGCACGAGCTAAGGGCCTCGATGAAAAGACCGTTTTGCTGAAACACGGGCTTCGCGGCGGTATTATTCCGGTGATCTCGTTCACCGGTCCGGCACTCGCCGGTTTGCTCGCGGGAACGGTCGTTGTCGAAAAGGTATTCGCGATCCCAGGCCTCGGAAATATCTTTATTCAGTCGGTGCTCAATCGTGATGAGCCGCTGACACTCGGGATCGTCGCATTTCTGTCGATTCTCATAATGATCTTTAACCTTTTGGTCGATATCTCGTATGGCTTCCTCGACCCGAGGATCCGTTACGAATAGCTGGACTTTACTTGGGGATGATGCATGGAAATGTTTGCGGGTGAAAACCTGTCTGAAACAGATAACCTGTTCGAAAAACGGCTGATCAGCATCGGCTTTTTGATGCTGCTAGCGGTCGCGTTGATCGTTCTGCATTGGAGCTGGCGAACGGATTATTTCGCCGAGATCGGTCTGATCGTTTTCCTGATAGTGTTCTTTTCGCTCACCGTTTATGCGGTATGGGCGGTGCGGACGAGCACCGGTAATTCGCTTTGGGCCGACGCATGGAAGCGGCTTCTTAAGAACAAGCTCGCCGTTTTCGGGCTTGTTGTCGTTTGGTTCATGGTGCTGCTGGTCGCGGTCGGGCCAACTCTGGTTTACTGGCTGAATGGCTTTACGCCGGATTACATACCGTCGGGTGTAGATGGGGGAGATCGGGTTCGATCATTCGCTCCCTCTCTGAGGCATCCATTCGGTACTGACGATCAGGGGCGCGACCTGCTCGCGAGAGTTCTCCAGGGCGGCCGCATATCGCTGATGGTGGGTATAATCTCGACCATTGTTTCCTTGATCGTCGGCGTATCTTGGGGTGCGGTCGCCGGATTTATTGGCGGTCGGGTGGACAATATAATGATGCGCATCGTCGACATCATTTACTCGATACCATACATCCTCGTGGTCATCGTTTTGCTGTCGGTCTTTGGCGGCCCTAATACCAACTTTCTTATCGGACTCATCCCGGTGGCTATAACGACGGCCATTACGCTCGCATTGTTGATCTACCTGGGAGTTAAGGTTTATCGAAAGATCGTCGAGACTTATACCGGCCGTGTGCGTCCGATCTGGATGAAGATCACGATCGCTCTGTTTGCGGTCGTATTCGTACTGGTTTTGGTCGAGGCCCTGCTCTTTAACATGTGGCTCCACTCACTGTTTCTCGGCGGCATCGGCGATCGGATGGCGACCGGATTCATGGCGGCCGCCGGCCAGGGACTGGCTCAGATATTTCTTCTGTTCTTTGCTCTCGGACTGGTTTCGTGGCTTACAATGGCCCGCGTTGTTCGCGGCCAGGTGCTCAGTCTGAAGAATCAGGAATTCGTACTGGCAGCGAGAGCGACCGGCGTTTCCACGTTCGGGATAATTTTCCGGCACTTGGTGCCGAACGCTCTCGGACCTGTCATTGTTTATGCGACGTTAACAGTGCCGAGCGTGATGCTGACCGAAGCGTTCCTCTCATTTCTCGGCCTTGGCGTTCAAGCACCGTACGCGTCCTGGGGAAGCCTCGCGTCAGACGGCATCAAGAACATCCAGATATTTCCATGGCAAATGATCTTCCCCGGTGTGACGATGGCGTTAACGTTATTTTCACTTAACTTTTTGGGCGACGGCCTGCGAGATGCGCTCGACCCGCAGACTAGAAAATTCTGAGACACCAAATTGATGAGTAAAAACGGCAACATACTATCGGTCAAAGATCTCAAGACCTATTTCCAGACGGAGGACGGCGTCGTCAAGGCGGTCGATGGGATCTC